>JANMWQ010000808.1:0-4455 GCA_031394085.1 Rhizobacter sp.
TACTGGGGCACGAGCGAATGGAGCGCCGCCGAGATCCGCGCCGCCTGGGACATCGCCGACCGCCACCACCTGCACAAGCCGGTGATGGAGCAGCCGCAGTACCACCTGTTCCACCGCCAACGCGTCGAGACCGAATACGCGCGGCTCTACGACGACATCGGCCTGGGCCTGACCACCTGGAGCCCGCTCGCCAGCGGCTTGCTGAGCGGCAAGTACAAGAACGGCATCCCGCCTGGCAGCCGTGGCGCGATGGAGAGCATGAGCTTCCTCGCGAAGAGCCTGACCGACGGTAAGAAGCTCTCAGCGGTCGCGCAACTCGAGTCGATCGCGAACGAGCTCGGCTGCAGCGTGGCGCAGCTCGCGATCGCGTGGGTCGCGAAGAACCCGCGGGTCAGCACGGTGATCACCGGGGCGTCGAAGCTGTCGCAGTTGCAGGCCAACCTCGGGGCGGTCGACGTGCTCCCGAAGTTGACGCCCGAGGTGATGGCGAAGATCGACGCGATCAGTTCGCCGATCGCGCAGTAGTTCTCACCAAAAGCGGCCGGCTCAGGGCTGCTTGTCGTTGCCTTGGCGGCGGCCCTGAACGACATGCCAGCCGGCATAAGCGGCGGCCGCCAAACCGCCCAGGCGCACGACCCGGCGCCATCCGCCGCGCCCACGCATGAGGGGCGCGGCACCGCCGAGCAAGGCCGCAGCCACCCGGTAGCGGCGCAGCAGCGACAACGCCAGGCCGACCCAGCCGCCTTGGCCCGCCGGCCCGGCCGCGCCGAACAGCGACTGGCCGAGACCGCCGCCGATCGCGCCGCGCAGCAGGTTGGGCAGGCGCGCGGCCCGGTTGACGCGTGCGAGCTCGCTGCGCAGTTCGACGCGCTCGAACGCGATGCGGGTCAGCAGCACCTGCTTGCGCGCATGGCGGTCCATCGCCGTGCCGCTCATGATTTGTCTGCCCGCAACATTGCGGCGTCGGTGCGCAGCTCGGCCAGCGTGTCGGCGAGCAACGGCGGGTCGGCACGCAGCTTGGCGCGCAGCCAGAGCAGCAGGCCGACGGCGGCCGCGGCATAGACGAGGGCGATCCAACCGAGCACCGCCGGGCCCAAGCTGGGCCACAGCGCCGCGGCGATCCAAGCCGTCACCGCAACGACGGCGCCGCCCAGCAGCAGCAGCGCCGCGAAGCTCGCGATGATCGTGAACACGAGGCGCTCGCGTGCCTCGCCGATCTCGATGCTGGCGAGCTCCAGCCGGTTTTCCAGCATGCCGAAGAGGCTGCTGCCGACGCGGGCCACGGCTTCGAGCAAGCCTGGATCATTCGCCCGGCTCATTCGCGGGACTCGGTCAGCGCCGCGAGATCAGCAGGCCGACGACGACGCCGATGCTCGCGGCGGCGACGATCGAACGCCACGGGTTCTCGTGCACGTAGTCGTCGGTCGCGTAGGCGGCCGCCTTGCCCTTTTCGACCGCAACGCCCTGCGCGTCTTTCATGCGGGCCTGCAGCGCCTTCAATTGCTCCAGCGCGCGGCCGCGCAGTTCGGCGGCTTTTTCGCCGGTGGCGTGGGCGGCTTGGGTGAGCATGTCTTCAGCGCCTGCGATGGCCTTGCTGACATCGGACTGCACGTCGTCGGCGAGGGTGGAGGCAATGGATTTGGCGTTCATCGGGAGATTCCTTCAATCGTTGGCGGTAGTGCAAACATCATAGTGCGCCATTGAGCCGTTGCAGCTGCGCCGGTGTGCCGAGGTTCTCCCACGCGCCGTGCCAAACCTCGGCCGTGATGCGGCGCGCACGCATGCCGCCGAACAGCAGCGGTGCGAGCGGCAGCCTCGTGCCGGGGGCTACATCGGCGAGCAGCGATGCGCGCATCAGCGCGACATTGGCGTAGGTCCAGGTGAGTCCGTCGGGGCCGGGGCCGTCGGCCAGACCGTGGCCGTCGGCGGCCAGGCCGAAGTCACCTTTCGGGTGGAACGGCGGGTTCGGCACGAGCCACAGATGGGCCTGCGCGTCACTGCGCGCGAAGCGTTCGACCGCGGCGTGATCGAACGCGAACGCAGGCGCGAAGATGTCGGCCGAGACGACCCAGAACGGATCGTCGGCCTGATCGATCAGCCACGGCAACGCGGTCGCGATGCCGCCTGCGGTCTCTAACGCGCCGCCGAAGTCGCGCTGCTCCAGCGAGTAGCGGATCGCGCCGCCGAAGCGCGTGCCATCGCCGAGCGCGGCGACGATCCGGTCTTCGAGCCAGGCCGTGTTGACGACGATCTCGCGCACGCCGGCCCGCGCCAGCGCCTCGATGTGCCACTCGATCAGCGGCTTGCCGTGCACTTCGAGCAGCGGCTTCGGTGTGTGATCCGTCAACGGCCGCATGCGCGCACCCCGGCCGGCCGCCAAGATGATCGCTTTCATGACGACCCCTCGCCACGGTTGAGTGCATGGCGTTCGATCTGCTTCGGCGCGAACGCATCGATCAGCGAGCCGAGCAGCACGTGGGCTCGCGCAGAATTGTCGGCGCCGAAGTTGCACACGTACACGTCGAGCGTCACCGCTGCGATCTCGGGCCAGGTGTGCACCGCGAGGTGCGACTCGGCCAGCAGCACGACGCCGGTGATGCCGACGGGCGCGTGCACATCGGCACCCGGTGCCGGCGTGAAGCGGTGAAACAGTTCGCCCACCGGCTGTAGCCCGGCCGCGCGCACGGCGGCCAGGCAGGTCGCGCGCAGCGCTTCGGGTTCGGTCATCACGGCGCGGGCCACAGGGCAATCACGCAGGTCGGCGGTCAGGTGCAATCCGTGCATCGGGCGAATTATCCGGGTGGGCAGCGCCCCGTCTGGCGCGGTGCGGGCTCGTGCCTAAAATGAAATGCTCTGCAGCCCACCTGACCGGAACCGCATGGCCACCACACCCGACACCACGAACGCGACCCTGATGGCCAACTCGATCCGCGCGCTCGCGATGGACGCGGTGCAGCAGGCCAACTCCGGTCACCCCGGCGCGCCGATGGGCATGGCCGACATGGCGGTCGCGCTGTGGGGCCGGCACCTGCACCACAACCCGGGCAACCCGCATTGGGCCAACCGCGACCGCTTCGTGCTGAGCAACGGCCACGCGTCGATGATCCTGTACGCGCTGTTGCACCTTACCGGCTACGACCTGCCGATAAGCGAGCTGCGCAATTTCCGCCAGCTGCACAGCAAAACGCCGGGCCACCCCGAGCACGCGATCACGCCGGGCGTCGAGACCACCACCGGCCCGCTCGGCCAGGGTTTCGCGAACGCGGTCGGCATGGCGCTGGCCGAGAAGCTGCTCGCCGCCGAGTTCAACCGTGAAGGTCACCGGATCGTCGACCACCACACCTACGTGTTCATGGGCGACGGCTGCATGATGGAAGGCATCAGCCACGAGGCCGCCGCGCTCGCCGCCGCCTGGAAGCTCGGCAAGCTCGTCGCGCTCTACGACGACAACGGCATCTCGATCGACGGCAAGGTCTCGCCCTGGTTCGTCGACAACACCCCCGAGCGCTTTCGCGCCTACGGCTGGAACGTCGTCGCCGATGTCGACGGCCACGACGCCGAGGCAGTCGACGAAGCGATTCGGCAGGCCCTCGCCGAAGGCAGCGGCAACGCGCCGGGCGGCGGCAAGCCCACGTTGATCTGCTGCAAGACCGTCATCGGCCAAGGCTCGCCGAACCGCGGCGGCACCGCCAAGGCGCACGGCGAAGCGCTCGGCGCCGACGAGATCAAGTTGACCCGCGAGGCGATCGGCTGGGCGCCCGAACCCTTCGTGATTCCCGAAGACGTTTACTCGCTCTGGGATGCACGCCAGCGCGGCCTGGCCGACGAGACCGCCTGGGTCGACGCCTTCGCCGCGTACGGCAAGGCCTACCCCGAGCTCGCGCTCGAGTTCGTTCGCCGCATGGACGGCGAGCTGCCGAAGAACTGGTCGCAAACGGTCGTCGATGCGGCGGTTGCGGCGCAGACCAAGGGCGAGAGCGTCGCCACCCGCAAGGCCAGCCAGATCGCACTCGAAGTGTTCACGAAGGCGCTGCCCGAAATGCTCGGCGGCAGCGCCGACCTGACCGGCTCGACCCTGACCAACACCAGCAGCGCCACCGCGTTCCGACTGCAGGACGACGGCAGCTGGAACGGCGGGCGCCACATCAGCTACGGCGTGCGCGAGTTCGGCATGGCCGGCATCATGAACGGCATCACGCTGCACGGCGGGCTGATGCCTTACGGCGCGACCTTCCTGACCTTCAGCGACTACTCGCGCAACGCGATCCGCATGGCCGCGCTGATGAAGCAACGCGTGATCCACGTCTTCACGCACGACAGCATCGGCCTCGGCGAAGACGGGCCGACGCACCAGTCGATCGAGCACGCGGCCTCGCTGCGGTTGATCCCCGGCCTCGATGTCTGGCGCCCCTGCGACACCGCCGAGACCGTGATCGCCTGGGCCTGCGCGATCGA
>JANMWQ010000064.1:0-3836 GCA_031394085.1 Rhizobacter sp.
TGTGAAGTTCACGGCCCAACCTGTCTGAGCGTTTCAGTTCCTTGCCTGCAAGACTACGCCGCCACGGTGATGCCAGCGCCATGTGCACGACGAGCTGGCCGAACGATGATCTCCACACGCTTCACGGCGAGGATGGCCTTCGCGACGACGACCTGTTTCGACACGAGGTCGCTGCGCAGCTGTCCTGATGCAGCGCTGTGACTCTGTCAGGCGACGAGACGTGCGCTGACCAGGCGGTTGAGGCTCACCCCTTCCTTCGCCGCCTCGAGCACGAGGCGGCGGTGCAGTGACGGTGGGATGCGAACCTTGAACTCGCCACTGTATTTGCGATCGGCGATGGCTTGCGGGAGCGGCTCGCCGGATGCGGTCATGTCCTCGACAACTTCCGCGACGACCTTCTCAATGCCGGCCAGTGCCTCCGACGCTTGCCTGGCGAGCCATGACAGCGAGGGGAATTCGGCGCACAGGCCGACCCACTCGAGGTCTTCGGATGACCAGGTCACCGTATAGCTGTAGTGCTTGCTCATTTCTTCTTGCCTTTTGAACTCTTGGCCTTCGAGGCCTTCTTCACCGGCCCAGCGGGCGGCGCAGCGACAGTGGCGGCGGCCGTTTTCGCCCGCATGGCGACCAACTTGTCGATGGCCTCCAGCGCCTGCCTGACCTGGTAGGCCTTGCCCTTGCCTTTTTCTTCCTGCAGGTTGATGCGAGGGTCGCCGGCCCACTGCATCTTGAACACCTTATGGCTCCCGCCGTCTTGCCGAGGTTTGCCGAAGTGATGGGTACAAACTCGAACCAGGTCTGCAAATGGAATCGCCGCTGGCGAGGTGCGCATCTTTTGCAAGATCGTGTCGATGTCCGCCATCAATCATGGTGGCACTATTGGCACCAAAGCGCAATAGAAATCCATGCCGTTGATTCGCTGAAAGTGCTCGGTACAACGTCGAGCCCGACGCCGAGAGTCCTGGCCACCAGAGATGGCGACTGGCCGGCGCCGACACGCTCGTTGATCGCCGTTCACATCGCTACCCTTCAAGTACACCCCCCAGCATCCGCACCGGAATCACCTCCACCCCTTCAGCCAACGGGTAGCGGCGCGGTACCGGCGCGATCACGTAGGCGCGGTCGATCTGCAAGTCTTGCAGGGCTTGCCAGAACCCCTTGGTCGGCTTGGGTGCCGCTGAAAACTTGATCTCGATGCCGATCTTTCTCGCACCCCGTTCGATCACCAGATCGAGTTCGGTGCCGGCCGCGGTGCGGTAGAAGCCGAGTTGCGCATCGGGCGGCAGCGCGGCCGCCACCTGTTCGACGACGAAACCTTCCCATGACGCACCGGCGATCGGGTGGCCTTGCAGGTCTTGCACCGTCGCGATGCCGAGCAGCGCGTGCAGCATGCCGCTGTCGCGCAGGTAGACCTTGGGCGACTTGACCAGGCGCTTGCCGACGTTGACGAGGTGTGGTGGCAGGCGGCGCACCATCAGGCTGTCGACCAGCACATCGAGGTAGCGGTTGGCGGTGGTGTGCGATGCGCCGCCGAGCGAGATGCCGAGTTGCGATGCGTTGAACAGTTGCCCCTGCAAGTGCGCCAGCATCTGCCAGAAGCGACGCAGCGTTTCAGCGGGTATGCGCACGCCCATGCCGGGCAAGTCGCGCTGCAGAAAGGTGCGGATGAAATCTTGCCGCCACGCGTAGGAGGCTTCGTCGCTTCGGGCCAGGTAGCTCACGGGGAAGCCACCGCGAAGCCAGAGCCGTTGCAAATCGGCCAGCTCGTCGACGGGCAGCTCGGCCGCGAGAAGCGGCGTGAGCTCGAGGTACGAGACCCTGCCCGCCAACGACTCGCTGGACTGCCGCAACAACGCGCCCGACGCCGAACCCAGCAACAGAAAGCGGCCCGCGCGGCGATCGGCATCGATCTCGGGGCGCAGCGCGGCGAACAGCTCGGGGGCGAGCTGCACTTCATCGAGGATCAGCAGGCGGTCTCGGTGGGCGGCGAAAAACAACTCGGGTTGCTGGAGCGCCGCACGGTCGGAGGCGCGCTCGAGATCGAGCACCAGCGCGCCGGGGTGCTCGGCGGCGATGGCGTTGGCCAGGGTGGTCTTGCCGACCTGGCGTGGGCCGAGCAGCACCACCGCGGGCGAATCGCCAAGCCGGCGTTCGATCAGCGCATGAAGTTCTCGATCAATCATCCTTGTATTTTGATCATGAGGTGATCAATTTGCAAGGATAAAAGTTAATGGATGAGGGGCTGCGCCGGGCCATGGTGGCGGCTAACGCGCCCTCACCCCAACCCTCTCCCAGGGGGAGAGGGGGCAATACCGCCGGGTCGGTACTCCGGCACGTTGCGCTGTAGCCAGCGTTTAACGGCCGCCTCGGTCGCGCCGGCGGCGCAAGCTTCGGCTGCGTCGGTCATGTCGGCGATCAGGTCAACGCCGCTCGCGGCGTGCAGCAGCGCGATGCGCAAGCGCGGGTGCGCGGACGGGAGCGTGGCGTCGGTGTCGGCGAGCAGCTCTTCGTACAGTTTTTCGCCCGGCCGCAAGCCGCTGAAGACGATGCCGATCTCGCGCTCGCGGTGGCCCGAGAGGCGGATCAGGTCGCGTGCGAGGTCGACGATGCGCACCGGCTCGCCCATGTCGAGTACATAGACTTCGCCGGTCTGCGCCAGCACGGCCGCCTGCAGCACGAGCCGCGCGGCCTCGGGGATGGTCATGAAGTAACGCGTGATGTCGGGGTGCGTCACGGTCACCGGGCCGCCCTTGGCGATCTGCTCCTTGAACTTCGGGATCACGCTGCCGCTGGAGCCGAGCACGTTGCCGAAGCGCACCGCCGAAAAGCGCGTGGCGTGCCCGAGCGTGGCCATGTGCGACAGCACCATCTCGGCCGCGCGCTTGCTGGCGCCCATCACGTTGGTCGGGTTGACGGCCTTGTCGGTCGAGATCAGCACGAAGCGCTCGGCGCCCGCCTCGGCCGCGGCGGTCGCAGCGTTCCAGGTGCCGAGCGTGTTGTTCTGCAACGCGGCCCAGGCGTTCTCGTCTTCCATCAGCGGCACGTGCTTGAACGCGGCGGCGTGAAAGATCAGGTGCGGTCGTTGCGCAGTGAACGTGGCGCGCAGGTGCGCGATGTTTTTCACGTCGCCCATCAACCGCACCAGCGGCAAATGCGGGTGCAGCTCGCCGAGTTGCTGCTCGATCTGGTACAGCGCGAACTCGCTCAGCTCGTACAGCACCAGCCGGGCCGGGCCGTAGCGCGCGAGCTGGCGGCACAGCTCGGAGCCGATCGAACCGCCGGCGCCGGTGACGAGCACGGTCTTGCCCGAGATCAGCTCGGCGATGCCCGCTTCGTCGAGCTGCACCGGGTCGCGGCCGAGCAGGTCTTCGGGCTCGATGCTGCGCACACGCTCGATGCGCGCGCTGCCGTCTTGCAGCTCGCTGACCGACGGCACGGTCAGCACGGCCAGCTCGGTGGCAGCGGCCAGCGCGATGGCCCGGCGGCGCTGCACCACCGTGGCACCGGGCAGCGCCACGATCACGTGCGTGGCGCCCGCGTGCACCTCGGCGCGGGTCACGTCGGCGAGCAGGCCCAGCACCGGCACGCCGCCGATGCGCGCGCCGCGCTTGGCGGGGTCGTCGTCGAGCAGGCCGAGCACGATCCAGCCCTGCTGGTGGATGCTGGCGAGCAGCAGCTTCGCCGCCTCGCCGGCGCCCATCACGATCGCGCGGCGCACGTCGGCGTCGCTGCCGGTGATTTGCGAACGCGCGTGCTCGTAGAGCATGCGGTAGCCGACACGAACCAGGCACAGGCCGATCAGCGTGACGAACGGGTGCAGCGCGAGCACCGCGCGC
>JANMWQ010000114.1:0-7696 GCA_031394085.1 Rhizobacter sp.
GCTCAAGGAAGGCGACGAAGTCAACGCCGTGATCCTGGCCGTCGACCGCAAGACGCGTTCGATCCAGCTCTCGATCAAGGCCAAGGACAACGCCGACAACCAAGAAGCGATGACCCGCCTGACGCAGACCAGCGAGCGCGAAAACGCCGGCACCACCAGCCTGGGCGCCCTGTTGCGCGCCAAGCTCGACAACCAGAACAACAATTCCTGATTGTCGATGTGATGTCGATGACCCGCTCCGACTTGGTGGCCCAACTGGCTGAACGATTCAGCCAGTTGACGCACCGTGACACGGAGTTCGCGGTCAAGACGATCCTCGATGCGATGTCCGCGGCGCTCGCCAAAGGGCACCGCATCGAGATCCGTGGTTTTGGCAGCTTCTCGATCAACCGCCGGCCGCCGCGCGTGGGTCGCAACCCGCGCAGCGGCGAGCAGGTGGTGATCCCCGAGAAGCTCGTCCCGCACTTCAAGCCCGGCAAGGCCTTGCGCGAAGCGGTCGACACGCACGTGCCTGTCGGCCCCGAGCCCGCGCCACGCGGGGCTCCGGCAAGCGACGATTGACGCCCGTTTTGCATTGCTCCGGCCGGTAGAATCGGCCGCCTCTTTCGATGCGATTCTTGCCGATGCCCTGCCGATGAGACTGCTTGTCTGGCTCTTCCGAGCCGCCATCTTCTTCACCCTGTTTGCTTTCGCGCTGAACAACCAGCAAGAGAGCGGCATTCGCTGGTTCTTCGGCCAGGAATGGCGCGCGCCGATGGTGTTCCTCGTGCTCGCGGCGTTCGCGCTCGGCTGCGCTTTCGGCGTGTTTGCGATGGTGCCGAGCTGGTGGAAGCATCGCCGCGTCGCGCGCAAACACGCGCCGGTGATCGAGGCCAAGCCCGACCTGCCAAGCGTGACACCGGCGACAGACATCACGCTCCCGCACCCGCCGCGTGATGGGCTTTGACCTGCAGTGGTTGCTGCTGGGCCTGCCGCTGACCTTCGCACTCGGCTGGCTCGCCTCGAGGCTCGACCTGCGGCAATGGAAGCGTGAGCAGAAGGATTCGCCGAAGGCCTACTACAAGGGCCTGAACCTGCTGCTCAACGACCAGCACGACAAAGCGATCGATGCCTTCATCGAGGCCGTGCAGCAAGACCCCGACACCTCCGACCTGCACTTCGCGCTCGGTAACCTGTTTCGCCGCCGCGGCGAGTTCGAGCGTGCCGTGCGCGTGCACGAGCACCTGCTCAACCGCGCCGATCTGCCACGCACCGAGCGAGATCGTGCGCAGCACGCGCTCGCCCAAGACTTCATGAAGGCCGGCCTGTTCGATCGCGCCGAGGCCGCTCACCGCGCGCTCGAAGGCACGGTCTTCGACACCGAAGCACGCCTCGCGCTGCTGACACTGCACGAGCGCTCGCGCGACTGGCGCGCCGCCGTCGAGGTCGCGCAAAAGCTGGAGAGCCGAGGCACGGGCTCGTTCGCCTCGCGCATCTCGCACTACTGGTGCGAAATCGCGCTCGAAGCCGATGCGAAACACCAATCCGACGAGGCCGACAGCGCGTTGAAGCACGCCCGCGAAGCGGCGCCGCAGGCTGCGCGCCCCTTGGTACTTGCGGGCCAGCGCGCGGCCCGGCGCGGCGATCACGCTGAGGTGCTGGCACTGTGGAGCGTGCTGATGGTCGCGCACCCGGCGGCGTTCAACCTGGTGGCGCGTGAGTATGCGCAGAGTGCCCTTGCCGACCGAGCGAGCGGCGCTACCGCGGCAGCGATCGATCGCCTTCGCGAACTCTACGCGCGCGCGCCGACGATGGACCTGCTCGACGCGCTCGCACTGCTCGACCCCGAGCCGGCGCACCAGCGCGCGCGTTTGCTCGCGCAGCTTCGCGACCACCCGACCCTCTCGGTCGCGAAGGCGCTGATCACGCAAACCGGTACCGCCAGCTTCGACACCTTCGAGACCAAAGCCCTCGGCGATGCGATCGGCCGCGCCGCGAAGCCGCTGCACCGCTACCGCTGCGCCGCTTGCGGCTTCGAGGCGCACCACTACTTCTGGCAATGTCCCGGTTGCCACAACTGGGACAGTTATCCACCCCAGCGAATCGAAGAGCAGTAGATGACCAACCCATCGAGTTCGGCCTCTCCCGGCCCCACCGTCCCCGTCAACGCCGCGCAGGACGACACCAACCCGCCCACGCGCGAAGCGCTCGCGGCGAGCCGCGTGCTGGTGGTGGGCGACGTCATGCTCGACCGATACTGGTTCGGCGAAGTCGAGCGCATCTCCCCCGAAGCGCCCGTGCCGGTGGTGCGCGTGCAGCGTGAAGAAGAGCGGCTGGGCGGCGCCGGCAACGTCGCCTTCAACGTCAAACTCCTGGGCGCCGACGTGACCTTGCTCACCGTGGTCGGCAACGACGAAGCGGCCACCCGGCTCGAGGCGCTGCTACACGCCAAGGGCGTGCGCACGACCCTCGGCCGCGATCCGCAGTTGCAAACCATCGTCAAGCTCCGGGTGATCGGCCGCTCGCAGCAACTCATCCGGATCGACTTCGAGAGCACGCCCGATCACGAGGTGCTGGCCCAATTGGCGAGCGCCTTCGAACGCGAGCTGCCGAACCACGATGCCGTGCTCTTCTCCGACTACGGCAAAGGCGGCCTGGCGCACATACAGCCGATGATCGAACGCGCGCGCGCCGCCGGCAAGCCAGCGCTGGTCGACCCCAAAGGCAGTGACTACTCGCGCTATGCGGGCGCCACGATGGTCACGCCGAACCGCTCAGAGCTGATGCAGGTCATCGGGCGATGGTCGGACGAAGCCGATCTTCACCGGCGCGCCCGCGCGCTTCGCGAGCGGCTCGACATCGGCTCGCTGCTGCTCACCCGTTCCGATGAAGGCATGACCTTGTTCGAAGACACCGGTACGCTCAACGTGCCGGCGCAAGCGCGTGAGGTGTTCGACGTCACGGGCGCTGGCGACACGGTGATCGCGACCATCGCCGCGCTGCTCGCCGCCGGCGCCACGGTTCACTCGGCCATCGCGCACGCGAACCGCGCCGCCGGCATCGTCGTCGGCAAGTTCGGCACGGCTGGCGTCAGCTACGACGAATTGTTCGGATGACCGGGCCGACGCCCGTTGCGCCTCGGCCCGCGCAGCGCATCCTGATCGTGCGCCTCTCGGCGCTCGGTGATGTGATCATGGCGTCGGGGCTCGTGCCAGCGCTGCGCGCGATCTACCCGAAAGCGCACCTGGCGTGGCTCACCGAAACCCCGGCCGCGCCGCTGCTGGCACACAACCCGCGGCTCGATGAGTTGATCGTCTGGCCGCGGGCGCAGTGGCAGCAGCTGTGGCGCGAGCGGCGCTGGTCCGCGCTGTGGCACGAGATGCGGCGTTTCAGGCGTGAACTGCGCGGTCGCAACTTCGACCTGGCGCTCGACACGCAAGGGTTGCTCAAAAGCGCCATCTGGAGCTGGCTGAGCGCAGCGCCGCGGCGCATCGGCCTGGTTCCTCGCGAAGGCGGCCAATGGCTCGCGACCGAACGCGTCGTGCCGGCCCGAGAAGCCGACGCGCTCATCGGCCGCGAGTACCGCGCATTGGCGCGCTACCTGGGCGCGCCCGACGGCGCTTTTCGCCTCGACCTCGCGGTGGGCGATGCCGCCCGCGACAACGCCGCATCGAAGCTGCGCGAGCGCGGTGTGAGTGGCGCCCAAGGCGGCTATGTCGTGTTGTGCCCGTTCACCACACGGCCGCAAAAGCACTGGTTCGAAGACCGCTGGGCTGCGTTGGCCGAGCACCTCGCCGCAGCAGGTATCACGCCGCTCTTGTTGGGCGGCCCAGCCGATACCGAAGCCGCGGCGCGCATGGCCGCAGCCTGCCCGCACATCGTCGACCTGACCGGCCGGCTGGCGCTCGACGAAAGCATCGCCGCGATCGCCGCCTGCCGCCTGCTGGTCGGCGTGGACACCGGCCTCACGCATGCCGGCACGGCGGCTCGGGTGCCGACGATTGCGCTTTTCGGCTCGACTCGGCCTTACGCACGCACCGACTCACCGTGCACGACGATCCTGTACGAGAAGCTCTTTTGTTCGCCTTGCCATCGCCATCCTACCTGCGGCGGCGTCTACCAATGCATGCGCGCTCACACGGTCGAGGCCGTGTTCGCCGAAGCGCAGCGGCTGCTGGCGGCGCCGGTGTCATGAGGGTGCTGCACATTGAATCCGGCCGGCACCTTTACGGTGGTGCGTTGCAGGTCGTGATGTTGATCGAGGGCCTCGCGGCGCGCGGCGTCGAATGCCACCTCGCGTGCCCCGTCGGCAGCGCCATCGCCGCGGCGGCGCGACCGCACGCCGCGGCGGTGCACGAGACGGTGATGCGCGGCGATGTCGACGTGGCCACCTTCTGGCGGCTGCGCCGGCTCATCCACAAGATCCGGCCCGACGTGGTGCACCTGCACAGCCGCTTCGGCACCGACATCTGGGGTGCGATCGCGGCACGGGTCGAAGGGGTGGCGGTCGTGCACAGCCGCCGCGTCGACAACACCGAGCCGCGCCTCTGGGTGAGCCTCAAGTACCGGCTCTACGACAAGGTCGTCGCCATCTCCAACGGGATTCGCGACGTGCTGCTGCGCGAGGGGCTGCCACCGGCGCAGGTCGTGTGCGTGCACTCGGCGGTCGACACGCAAACCTATCGACCCGGGCGCGACGACATGGCGTGGTTTCGCACCGAATTCGGTTTGCAGGAGGGTGAGCTGACGGTCGCGATGGTCGCGCAATTCATCGTCCGCAAAGGCCACCGCACCTTGCTCGACGCGCTGCCAGCGGTGCTGGCCGTGCACCCGCGAATGCGCGTGCTGTTCTTCGGCCAGGGCCCGCAAGAAGAAGCGATGCGGCAGCTCGTGCAAGAGCGGCAGCTCGGCGCGCACGTGCTGTTCGCCGGCTTTCGGAGCGACATGGCGCGGGTGCTGCCGTGCCTAGACGTGGTGGCGCATCCGGCCATGACCGAAGGCCTCGGCGTGGCGCTGCTGCAGACTGCGGCCTGCGGTGTGCCGATCGTCGCATCGCGTGTCGGCGGCATCCCCGAGATCGTCCAGCCGGGCGCAACCGGCGAGCTGATCGAGCCGGGCAGCGTCGACCAACTCACCTCGGCGTTGCTGCGGGTGTTGGGTGACGAGCCGCTGCGCAAACGCTACGGCGCCTGCGCCCGCGCGTGGATCGAAGACAGGTTTTCGGCGCCGGCCATGGTGGCCGGCAACCATGCTGTCTACGAAGCGGTGTTGGCTTGCGCCACCTCGCGGCGCTGACGCGCCCGGCTTCGCACGTAGTGGGCCAGCATCGACAGCCGGTGCTCCCAGCGCTTGGCCCAGGGCAGGTTGCTCCACCGAAGCAATCCCCAATAGGCCCGCAGGTCGCCGTAACGAGGGGCGGGCTTGGTGAGGAACTCGTGCTTGACGAAGCACAGCTGCTCGGCACGGCGAGCGGGATCGAGCCCGGCGCGCTGCGCGTAGTGGCCGACGATGCGCTCGATGTTCAGCCAGCGCTTGAGTCGGTCGGCCTGGCCGGAGTTGCGCGCCAGCCAGAGGTTTGCGCCGTGGCTGCGGTAGCGCACGAGCGGCTCGGCGAGGTAGTACTTGTGGCCACCGAGGATGTTGGCGCCCAGGCTCAGAAAATCGTCGTTGTGCGCGCGGCACTCCTGCAGCATCGGCTCCGGCAGATCGAGCAGCAGCCGGCGTGCCAGCGCACTGCGCAGCGTGATGGCCGAGTTCGCACTCGACTGCCAGCTCGGTCGATAGCATCCGAGCAGGATCGACAGGCCGTGATCCCGGTCGGTCGGCTCCGCGAGGTAGAGGCCTTCACGCTCGCCAAAGTAGCGCATGTTGGCGTACACGTAATCCACCTCGGGCAGGCGCGCATACACCTTGGCCACCGTGTCGAGGTAGGTCGGTTCCCAGAGGTCGTCCGCATCGAGAAAGGCAACAAGCTCGCCGCGCGCCGCGGCCACGCCGGTGCGACTCGAAGTGGCCGGCCCAGCATTGGCCTGGCCGATGAGCCTGACGCGTGGGTCGGTTCCGAATCGTTCGGCAAGATGTTCAGCCGATCCGTCGCTCGATCCGTCATCGACGACGATCACCTCGATCGGTGCCAGGGTCTGGCACAGCGCCGACGCCACCGCCTCGGCCACATAGGCGCGGTAGTTGTAGCAGGTGACGACGACGGAAAACGTGGGCATGTTGACCGGCTTGCGATGTGCGGTGAGCTGGCTCGGAGACTTTGATACGCTCATCGGTTTGCGGAAAACGCCTTGCACATCGTCCACTACTGCCCTTCGCGCTATCCGATCCCGCCAGTCGACTATGGCGGCACCGAGCGCATTGTCTACTGGCTGGCGCGGGCCCAGCACCAGCGCGAACAGCGGGTGACGGTGATCGCGCATCCCGACAGCCGAATCCAGCTCGCGCATCCGGGCATCGAGCTGATTCCGTGGCGCGATGGCGCAGCGCTTTCCGCGCTGGTTCCCGCGGCGGCCGACGTGGTGCATCTGCACCACTTGCCGCCCGACTTTCTGGGCCTCGATCAGCCCTACCTGGTGACCGAGCACGGCAACCGCGGCGTCGAGGCGCTGAAGCAGAAGAACGCGGTATTCGTGAGCCGCTCGCACGCCGAGTTGTACGGGCGCTCGGCCTATGTCTGCAACGCCATTCCGGTCGAGGAGTACCGCTACAGCGAGGAGAAGGACGACTACATGTTCTTCATGACCCGCATGGAATACCCACCGAAGAACGCCCGTGCTGCACTCGATCTTGCCGTCGACCTGGGCGTGGAGTTGCGCATCACGGGCAAGCGCAGCCCGTGGGTCCGGCCCAAGCTCTGGGGCGCCTGGTGCCGCCGCCCGCTGACCGCGATGCGCTGCGTGCGGCGTCTGGACTACCTCGAAGGCGAGCTGAAGCAGGCCTTGCTGTCGCGCGCCGCGGTGTTCTTCCATGCCGTCAACTGGCATGAGCCGGCCGGCCTGGCCGTGTTGGAGGCGCTGGCGTGTGGCACACCGGTTCTGGCCACACCGAACGGAGCGTTGCCGGAGTTCGTGCGGCACGGTGAGAACGGCCTGCTCGTCTCGAATTACCAAGAAGCCCTGGAAGGGGCACGCCGCCTGCTCGGGCTCTCCGCGTCGGAACGCCGCGTCTGGGCGCGACGCTGCCGGGACGGGTTGCCGCGGCTGGGTGACATGGTCGACGGATACTCGCGGAAGTACGAGCGCGTGATCGCGGGCGAATCACTCACCCGACCCGACGACCCGAGCCGGCTGGCGACACGTGCCGTGGTGCGCATCGACAAGCCCACCTGGTCCTGAATCTCGTCGTCGTCCGCCGACCCATTCGACCCTCTACCGCGTTCACCGCATGCACATCGTCCAGTTCTGTCCCACGCCCTACCCGATCCCGCCGCAAGGCTACGGCGGCACCGAACGAGTCGTGTACTGGCTCGCGCGCGCGCAGCACCTGGCGGGGCACCGGGTGACGCTGATTGCGCACCCGGCGAGTACGCTGCACGACGAATTTCCGGGCGTCGTCTTCATCCCCTGGACGGGCGAGCAAGCGTTCGAATCGTTGCTGCCCGCCGATGCCGACGTCGTTCACCTTCACCGCCTGCCGCACGGCTTCGAAGGGCTGGCCAAGCCCTTTCTCGTCACCGAGCACGGCAACCGGCCGGACGATGTGAAGCTCCAGG
>JANMWQ010000147.1:0-9643 GCA_031394085.1 Rhizobacter sp.
GGGCTGCGGCACGATCGACCTGCTGCGCGCCATCATCTCGGTGCTTCCGCTGGACACCTTCGACGGCAGCCCGGTGCAACGGATGCAGCAGGTCGGCGACGCCGACACGCTCGCCGAGATCCAGCAGGAAGCATTCGACACCGTCTTCTCAAAGCTCGACCCCGCTCCCGAAGTGAGCAGCCTGGAGCGCTTTGCCTATTACGCGCAGGCGCGCTTGGCGTTTGCCGTGGTGGTCACCGGTGAGACCAAGCCGTATGGCAATTTCCTGTTGAGAAAGGGCGTGCTGTGAGGCACGCCGCTGAAGCACGCGATGACGCGACGGCAACGCCCGCGTCAGTACTGCAGCGGCGTCAAATCGGCACCACAGGCATCGCCGTGACGGTGCTCGGTTTTGGTTCAGCGCCGCTCGGCAACCTCTTCGATCATCTCGACGAAGCGACCAGCATCGCAGCGGTTCTGCAAGCGCTCGATTGCGGCATCAACCTGCTGGACATGGCACCGCTCTACGGCCACGGTCTGGCCGAGTTGCGTGTCGGGGCCGCCCTCAGGCAGGCGCTGCAGCAGCGTTCGCGCGCCAGCATCGTGGTGTCCACCAAGGTCGGCCGGTGGTTCGATCCGGTCGCGCGCCAGCCCGCAGAACCGCACGGCGCGGCCGATGGCCCCGGCTATGTCGGCGCCTTGCGCCATCGCCCCGTGTTCGACTACTCCTACGACGGCACGCTGCGTTCGATCGAGCAGTCGCTGCTGCGAACCGGGCTCGACCACATCGACATCGCTCTCATCCACGACGCCGATGTGTGGACGCATGGCCTCGACGCCATCGAAGCACGTTTCAGTGAGGCCATGAACGGCGCGTACCGCGCCCTCGAGCGCCTTCGCAATGAGGGCGTCGTTCGCGCCATCGGCGTCGGCGTCAACGAGAGCGACATGTGCGAGCGCTTCGCGCACGCCGGTGATTTCGACGCGATGCTGCTGGCCGGTCGCTACTCGCTGCTCGAGCAACCCGCGCTCGCGTCCTTCTTGCCGCTGGCGCAGCGCCGCGGAATCGCGGTGCTGCTCGGCGGTGTTTTCAACTCCGGGATCCTGGCAACCGGAGCCGTGCCGGGCGCGCGATACAACTACCGCGAAGCGCCACCCGACATCATGGCGCGCGTGCGCGCCATCGAAGTGGTTTGCGCGGCGCATGGCGTCAGGCTGGTGGACGCTTCGGTTCAGTTCGCCCTGGGCCATCCCGCCGTGACTTCCGTGGTCCTTGGCGCCGTGACGCCGGGCGAGGTGCGACGCAATCTGCTGTCGATCAGCACATCGATTCCGGCAGCGCTTTGGTCTGACCTGCGCGCCGCCGGACTGCTGCCGCCCGACGCACCGACACCAGAAAGCGCCACGTGAAGATCGACGCGCATCAGCATTTCTGGCGGGTGTCGCAGGCCGCCGACTATCCGTGGATGTCCCCGGCGCAGACAGCGCTGTACCGCGATTGCCAGCCGGTCGACCTGCAGCCCTTGCTCGCGCGGCACGGCATCGCCGGCACGCTGCTGGTACAGGCCTCACCCACGCTTCACGAGACCCATGCTCTGCTTGCTCTTGCGCACGAGACCTCGTTTGTCAAGGGCGTCATCGGTTGGTGCGACTTCGCCGATCCTGCGGCCGCGGAAGTCATCGCCGGGCTCGCGCGCTCACCGCTTTTGCGCGGCCTGCGGCCGATGGTGCAGGACATTGCCGACGACGACTGGCTGCTGCTCGACGAGCTTCGGCCCGCGTTCGAAGCGATGCTGCGGCACGGCCTGGTGCTCGACGCGCTGATTCATCCGCGCCATCTTTCGCGCCTCGCCGTGGTGCTCGACCGGTACCCGGCGCTTACCGTGGTAATCGATCACGGCGCCAAGCCGACGCACCACGCGAGCGGACTCGTCGCGTGGCGGCGCGGCATCGCATTGGTCGCGGCGCGGGCCGGCACGTTTTGCAAACTTTCGGGTTTGGTCACGGAATGCGGCGACGACCGATCGCCGGCCCGGCTGCGTCCGATCGTGGATCATCTTCTGCACTGTTTCGGCCCCGGTCGCTTGCTGTGGGGCAGCGACTGGCCGGTCGTGAATCTGGCGGGGGGTTATGACGAGTGGATGGCAACCGCCGTTGCCTTGCTGGCGGGGCTCGACAGCGCCGACCGCACCGCCATCTTCGGCGGCAATGCCGAGCGCGTTTACCTTTCGCGCACAGGCCCCGCCGATTTCATTGCGAACGCCGGAGACAGCGATGATCGACAGCCCACTGCTTGAAACCTTCCGCCAGCCGACGCTCGATGCTGCGCTGCGCTGGCAGGCCGAGCCGTCGCAATGGCGCATCGACGCGGCGCGCGGTTGCCTGCGCGTCGAACCCGACGCCGGCACCGATTTCTGGCAGCGCACGCACTATGGCTTCGAGGCCGACAACGGACACTTTCTGTACTTGCAGGCGAGCGGTGATTTCGTTCTCACGACCCGAGTCCGCTTTCACCCCCGACACCAGTACGACCAGGCCGGGTTGATGCTGCGCGTGTCACCGGCCTGCTGGGTGAAGACGTCGGTCGAATTCGAGCCGAACGGCCCGAATCGGCTTGGTGCCGTTGTCACGAATGGGCAATATTCCGACTGGTCGACGCAAGACATTTCGCAAGCCGTCGACAATGTTTGGCTCCGCGTGCGCGCCGAAGCGACCGACTGCATTGTCGAGGCGTCGATGGACGGCGTCGAATGGTCACAAATTCGAATGGCACACCTCGCCGAGCGCGCTTCGGCGCCGTCGGTGCAATGCGGGCTCTACGCCTGCAGTCCCAAGGCAGCGGGCTACGGCGCCGAGTTTTCCTTTCTCGATTTCGCCCCGACTCAGTCATGAAATGATGGCGCCGATCTAGAACTTCATGGGGTCTCGGTTTTCGAGAAAAACCAGCTTTCATGCGACTTGCAGGCCGGTCTGTTCCAGTTTGATCCGCCTGACCTCGCGAACCCGCTGAATTTGTTCGGCTTTCAACCGGACAGCAGGGATGCTCGGCAACGACCAGACAAGTCGACCGCCGCGCTGCGTGGTTCTCGACGCGCGTCTGTTCACTTGTGTCACATTCAGGTGGCCTCGCGTTACGTGCGGTCCCATCACCGCGCCAGCCCCTGGCTCTACCCGATTCACCGACAGGTCAATGCCCATGACGAGCCAGCCAGCCACCGTGAACCCGACGCTGCCCTGGGGCTCCGGCCCGTACAGCATCAAAAGGCATGGCACCACGCTCGCCACTTGCGACAGCGAGCCGGTGCAAACGCCCGGCTGCATTCAGGCGCACGGCGCCTTGCTGGTACTGCGCCTCGACGGACTGCAGATTCTCCAAGCCAGCGAAAACACGCTGCAGCACCTGGGCGAAGACGCGGCGTCGTTGCTGGGCCAGCCGGTCGCGCGCGTGGTCGGCGCTGGGCGCGCGGCGCGCCTGAGCGACATGCTGGCGCGCGATGCCCTGGACCGCGGCGCTGCCTACGCCTTCACCCTGCCTGCGCGCGCCAGCAGGGCCGCCCTGGATGTCTGCCTGCACACCAGCGGCGGCGTGGCGGTGCTGGAGTTCGAAGAGACCGGTCGCGCCGAGTACCGGGCCGACGACGACTTCTTCATGCTGGTCAAAGGCGCTGTCGGCCGCCTTCAGGCGCCCGTGAGCGTGCGCGCCTTCTGCCAGCAGGTGACACAGGAAGTGCGCGCCATCACCGGGCTCGACCGCGTGATGGCCTATCGCTTCCACGCCGACCACCACGGCGAAGTCATCGCCGAGAGCAAGTGCGACACCCTCGACCCCTGGCTGGGGCTGCACTATCCGGCCGCCGACATTCCGCAGCCGGCGCGCGAGATCTTCAAGCGCATCTGGATCCGCCCGCTGCCCGATGCGGCCGGCTCGCTGGTAGAGCTCGTGCCGCTGGCCAACCCCGACACCGGGCTGGCGCTGGACATGACGCATTGCGCGTTGCGTGGTGCGTCGGTCATGTATTCCGAGTACCTGGCGAACATGGGTGTCGCCGCGTCGCTGACGATGCCCATCATGCGCGACGGCGAACTCTGGGGCCTGATTGCCTGCCACCACTACACCACCACGCAGTTTTCATACGAAGTGCGGGCCGCTTGCGAATTGCTGTCGCAGGTGGCTTCTCTGAAACTGAAGTCGGCGGAACAGGCCGAGCAGTTGGCCTACCGCCTGAAGCTCGAGGATGTGCATCAACTGCTCGTCGTTCGCTCTGCGCGCGAAGGCGATCTGCTGGCCCTGACCGCGTACGAGCCGGCGCTGCTGGACGCCATCGACGCCGGCGGTGCGGCGCTGTATCACCTGAACCGCTGGTGGTGCGTCGGCAACGTGCCTGACCTGGCCCAGCTCGACCAATTGGCCGCGTGGTTGTACGAGCGACCCGAGTTCGCATCGGCGACGCGACCGGTGTTCGTCACCGATGCACTCGCCAGCCTGTGCCCGGCCGCAGTCGGGCTGGAAGACGTGGCCAGCGGCCTGCTCGCCACTGTGTTTTCGCGCCAACGGCGCGGGCTGCTGGTGTGGTTCAGGCCCCAGACGATGCGCACGGTGAAGTGGGCCGGCAACCCGAACGACAAGCCACAGACCGCCGGGCCGCACGGCATGCGGCTGAGCCCGCGCGTGTCGTTCGAGACTTTCATCGAATCGGTGCGTGGCCGCTCGTTGCCCTGGTCTGACATCGAGGTCGACGCCGCGCTGCGCCTGCGCCTGTTGGTGCTCGAACTCGTCATCACCCGCAACGAGCGCCTGGCCGACCTGAATGCCGACCTGACCCGCAGCAACGAAGAGCTGGACGCGTTCGCGTATGTCGCCTCGCACGACCTGAAGGAGCCGTTGCGCGGCATCCACCGCTATGCCCACCAGTTGCTCGAGAGCGCCGAAGCGAAAAACGAGGACAACGGCGAAACCCGTCAGCGCGTCGAGAGCCTGATGCGACTGACGGTGCGCATGGACAGCCTGCTCGATTCGTTGCTGCATTTCTCGCGCGTCGGCCGGATGGAGCTGGAGTTCGAAGCCGCCGACCTCAACGCGGTGGTGGCAGATGCCATCGAGATGACCGGCGCCCGTCGCACCCAAAGTGGCAGCGACAGCCATTGCCGCATCGAGATTCCGCGCCCGATGCCGGTCGTGCAGTGCGACTCGGTGCGCGTGTGCGAGATCTACAGCAACCTGCTGACCAATGCGCTGAAGTACAAGCGGCAGGCCGAAGCGCAAATCGAGGTGGGCTACATCGGCGCCCTGGAGGCCACCGAGCGCCCCAATGCGCCCACGGCCACCGCCGGTCAAGACATCTTCTACGTGCGCGACCACGGCATCGGCATCGACAAGCGGCACCACGAGCAGGTGTTCCGCCTGTTCAAGCGCATGCACGGGCGCGACGACTACGGCGGCGGCGTCGGCGCGGGCCTGACCATCGTGCAGAAGCTGGTGCATCGCCACGGCGGGCGCGTCTGGGTCGACTCCAGCGTGGGTGTCGGCACCACGTTCTACTTCACGCTGTCGGGCACGCAGGCGGGGCCCGGCTGATGCGCTTGCGGCACATCGTGGTGGTCGAAGATTCCGATGAGGACTTCGACACCGTTCAGGACGCGGCCCGGCGCGGCGGCATCCTTCATCCCATCGTGCGCGCCCGCTCGGGGGCCGAATGCCTGCGCCTCTTGCGCGGCAGCCAGGGCAGCCGCGAGGCGCCGACCTTGCTGGTGCTGCTCGACCTGAACACGCCCGGCGACGACGGCCGCGACGTGCTGCGAGAAGTGCGCAGCGAGGGCGCCCTCGGCACCTTGCCGGTGGTGGTGCTCAGCGCGTCGACCAACGCGCGCGACCTGCAGTTCTGCTACGCCAACGGCGCCAACGCGTACCACGTCAAACCCGTGGACCACGCCTTGCATCTGAAGGTGCTGCAAGACATCTTTGCGTACTGGCTGGGCAGCGTCGTGCTGCCAGCCTGAAGCCCCGCCAGCCTGAGACCGACACCGCCCGATGGAAAAACCGCCCTGGCACATCCTGCTGATGGAAGACAACCCGGAAGACTGTGCCGACATGCGCCAGATGCTGCTGCGTGGCGGCACCCGCCGCTACCGGTTCAGCGAGGCCCGGTCCGGCGCCGAAGGCGTGCGCAAGGTGCTGGCGCTGGAACACGGGCCGGTCGACTGCCTGCTGCTCGACTACGGCCTGCCCGACATGGACGCACTCGAAGTGCTGGAGGCGCTGTGCGTCGGTGCCGACATGCCGCCTTGCCCCGTGGTGGTCATCACTGGCGCGGTCGTCGAAGAAGGGCAGCCGCTGCTGAGTGCCGGTGCGCAAGACTTCATCGGCAAGCGCTGGACGAGTGCCGACAGCCTGACCCGGGCGGTCGAAAACGCCGTGGATCGCTACGCGCTGCAGGTCGAGCGCCGCCGCGCGGAAGACGCTTTGCGCGCCTCCGAGGAACGTTACCGGACCTTGTTCACCTCCATCGATACCGGCTACGCCGTCGTCGAGGTGATGTTCGGCGACAGCGGTGCTGCTGTCGATGCACGCTACCTCCAGGTCAACCCGGCGTTCGCTCGGCAGACAGGCCTGGTCGACGCCCATGGCCAGACCCTGCGTGCCCTGGTGCCGGGCATCGAGGCGTTGTGGATCGAAGCCTTCGGGAGCGTGGCCCTGACGGGCCTGCCGGTCCGGCTGGAACGGTATTCCGCGGCCATGGGGCGCTGGTTCGACATCTACGCTTTTCGCCTGGGCGCGCCGCAAGCGCGCCAGGTGGCCGTGTTGTTCAACGACACCACCGAGCGCAAGAACAACGAGAACGCGCTTGTCAAAGCCAAGGCCGAGGCTGACTCCGCGAACCGCGCCAAGTCGGACTTCCTGCTGAACATGAGCCATGAACTGCGCTCGCCGTTGAGCTCGATCCTCGGTTTCACGCAGCTGATCGAAGGCGGCAAGCCGCGGCCCACGCCTGCGCAGCAAGACAGCGTCGAGCAGATCCTGCACGCCGGCTGGTACTTGCTGGGCCTCATCAACGAGATCCTCGACCTGACGTCGATCGAGTCGGGCAAGGTGGTGCTCACGTCGCGCGCCATGTCGATGGCCGAGGTGCTCGACGACTGCAGGGCCATGATCGAGCCGCAGGCGCAGCGCAGCGGCATCCAGGTCGGCTTCGCGGTCCAGGACCGGCCTTTCATCGTGCAGGCTGATCCGGTTCGGACCAAGCAGGTGCTCATCAACCTGCTGACCAACGCGATCAAATACAACCGTGTCGCCGGGCGGGTCGACGTTCGTTGCACCGCGGCCGCCGGGCAGCGCATGCGTGTCAGCGTCGAGGACACGGGCCAGGGGCTCACCTCGGCGCAGTTGGATCAACTCTTCGATCCCTTCAACCGCCTCGGCCAGGAATTGGGGGCCGAGCCGGGCACCGGCATCGGCCTGGTGATCTGCAAGCGGTTGGTGGAACTGATGGGCGGTCGCATGGGTGTCGACAGCACGGCCGGCGTGGGCAGTTGCTTCTGGTTCGAGCTCGACCTGGCCTTGGAACGCAAACACAGCGCTGACCAGCGCACCACCGCTTAAGGACACCACCGCATGCTGCCCTCTGCCGCGACCCACGACAACACCGACATCGAAGCCGAGATCCTGCGATCCAGAATCCTGGTCGTCGACGACCAGGCGGCGCATGTGCATTTGCTCGAACGCCTGTTGGACGACACCGGCTACACGAATGTGAGCTCGACGCTGGACCCGCGTCAGGTCGGTGCGCTGCACCGCGAACACCGCTACGACCTGATCCTGCTCGACCTGCAGATGCCCGGCCTCGATGGCTTCGGCGTGATGGAGGAACTGAAGGTGGACGCAGGACACAGCTGCTTGCCGGTGATCGTGCTGACAGCCCAACCCGCGCACAAGCTGCGGGCCTTGCAGGCCGGGGCCCGCGACTTCATCAACAAGCCGTTCGAGACGGTGGAAGTCAAGGTCCGCATTCACCACATGCTCGAAGTGCGCTGGCTTCACAAGAAGCTGGAAGCACACAACCGCGACCTCGAACGCACGGTCCAGGAACGCACGGCAGAGTTGGCGGTCAGCGAGGCCCGTTACCGCAGCCTGACCGAACTGGCCGTCGACTGGTATTGGGAGCAGAACGACACGGGCGAGTTCACGAAACTGTCGGGCCCGGTGATGGAGTTGCTCGGCATCACCGAAGCCGCCGTTGTCGCCGAGGGCGGCAGCGACGGCGCTGACGCCGATCACGGCATCGACCACTGGGACCCCGCGGAGCGCCAGACGCTGAAAGACAACATCACCGCGCGCCGGCCGTTTCTCGACTTCGTCATGCACCGCCGGCGCCCGGACGGTTCGCAGCAGCAGTTCAAGGTCAGCGGCCAACCCATGTTCGACCGCCACTGCCGGTTCATCGGCTACCGGGGCCTGGGCGTCGAAGTTCGCGCTTACCGATAACCCGTGGCTGCAGCGACGGATGTTTCGGTGGGCTCGAGGCCCGCACGGCCCGCCGCCATGCCGGGGGGGTCACGGTGATGGCCGCCAAGGTCAACCACCTGATCGCGGCGCTGCCCGAGGAGACCTTTCGCCAGTGGGCCGGTCAGCTGGAGCCGGTCGACATGCGCCTGGGCGATGTCTTGCACGAGTCGGGCGGCACCGTCGACGACGTGTATTTCCCCACCACGAGCATCGTGTCCTTGCTTCACATCCTGGAGAGCGGAGCCTCGGCAGAAATCGCCGTGGTGGGCAACGAGGGCATCGTGGGCATCTCGGCGTTCATGGGCGGCAACTCGACGCCGACCCTGTCGGTGGTGCGGAGTGCAGGCCGCGGTTTTCGCCTTCCGGCCGAGGCCCTGATGCAAGCGTTCGATCAGGGTGGCGAGGTGGCCAAGCTGATGCTGCGCTACACCCAGGCGCTGATGACGCAGATGGCGCAGACGGCCGCCTGCAACCGGCACCACAGCGTGGCCCAGCAACTGTGCCGGCTGTTGCTGTTCAGCCTGGACCGTCTACCCACCCACGAGCTCTGGATGACGCAAGAGCTGATCTCCAACATGCTCGGTGTGCGCCGAGAGGGTGTGACCCAGGCGGCATTCGCTTTGCAGAAGGCCGGGCTGATCAGGTACTCGCGGGGCCAGATCACCATCATCGACCGCGAGGCACTGCAAAGCCGCAGTTGCGAGTGTTATGCGGTCGTCAAGACGGAATACGACCGCCTGCTCCCAGGCAAGCCGACGCCAAGTCCCGAGTGCCGGCGTCCTGCTCCGCCGGCTCGATCCACTCGAGCTTAGGGCGCAGTCCGGCTGGCACGTCCAGGCTCGGCGCTTCGACAGCGAGCACGGTCGGCATGCCTGCAGGGCCGCGCTCGGTCGGTGGCAATGTCGGGGACACGATCGCCGGCAGGAGAGGTGAGGCGGGCGCAACCGCCTGTGGCCCTTGTGGCGTGAACGCCGGGTCAGGAGTCACCAATTTGCTGTCGGTTGAAGTTTGCGTGCGCACGATGAATCGCCTCGCTCAACGGTGAATCGCAAGCGTGAAATCTGCACCCTCCGCTGTCGATACGTCCCTACAGACCGAGTTCAGCGTCGCAGAGATATTCGTCGCATGGCACAGCGTGCCCTCTCTTTCGAAAGCGACGAATCA
>JANMWQ010000155.1:0-2916 GCA_031394085.1 Rhizobacter sp.
GGATTCGTCCTCGCGGTGCCGACTGCAAACAAGCAGAAGTTCATCACCCACGCCACCATGTTCGACAGCGTGTTCATCGAACACGGCGCAACGCGCGTGGTCGAGTGCTGGGGGACCGACGTGCCCAAGGGCAAGACCACCGACTTCCAGGGCGCGGTCCGAGCCACGGCCGACGAGACGGTGGCGTTCTCGTGGATCGAGTGGCCCGACAAGGCCCGCCGCGACAACGTGATGCAGCGCATGGACGAACTCGGCAAGACCGACGAGCGCTTCGACCCGGCGAAAAACCCAATGCCGTTCGACGGCAAGCGGATGATCTACGGTGGCTTCGAGCCGATCGTCGAACAGGGCCAGCACACCAGCGACAGCTACGTCCAGGGCTTCATCGTCCCGGTGCCTTCGGCCAAGCGCGAGGCCTATCGCAAGATGGCCGAAGACGCTTGGGCCATGTTCAAGGGCTACGGCGCGCTGCGCATCGTTGAAGCCTGGGGTGACGATGTGCCCGACGGCAAAGTCACCGACTTTCGGCGCGCCGTGAAAGCCGAGCCGGACGAGAAGGTCGTCCTTTCCTTCATGGAGTGGCCGTCGCGCGAAGTTTGCGACGCTGCGACGACGAAGATGATGAGCGACGAAAGCATGAAGCCGCCCGAGGGCATGGAGATGCCGTTCGACATGAAGCGGATGGTGTTTGGCGGGTTCACCCGGGTCGTGGCACTTGAGAAGTGACACGGTCGCTGCGTACGGTCCTGCGCCGGTTCGCCGGCGCGCTCGGGTCGGCGATTTCCTACGGCCGATGGCGCGCTGCACGCGGCGGCTCGAAGGCCTTGTCCGACCCTGTGGGTGGGTGGGCGTGCCTATGGTGCCGAATCGGATCAACAAGGAGCACCCCATGCGACGTCTGAACACCCACCGCCTTGCGAGTCGCTGCACCGCGGCTGCTGCCATCGCGCTCTGGGGCGTATGCGCGTTCGCCGCTACGCCCTCGAGCGAGACCCAAGCGCGCTACGAGCAGGAGCGCGCGCGCTGCCTCAGCGGCCAATCGGGCCAGGCGCAAGACACCTGCCTGAAAGAGGCGGTGAACGCGCGTGAAGCGGCCTCCAAAGGCCAGCTTGCCGACGGCGACGGCAAGCTGCGAAAGAATGCGAAGGAGCGCTGCGACGTGTTGACGGGCGACGACAAACGCGATTGCATGTCGCGCATGAAAGGCGCCGCGAACAGCACCGAAAGCGGCAGCGTGAAGGGTGGCGGCATCGTCCGCGAAACGGTGACGACCGAGCCCGCTCCCGCGGCCTCGGCGGCCTCGGCTGCATCGGCTGCATCGGCGCCGTAATCTGCACGGGTGCCCGGAGCCGCGGAGTGCCTGTGGCAAACTGCCCCGCTTCGATTCTTTGCGCGCCGCGCCTGATGCGCGTGGCCCTCTCCCTTGGACAAAATTCTTCTGCAGATCGCCGCCGAACTGAAGGTTCGGCCGGCCCAGGTGAACGCGGCCGTCGAGCTGCTCGATGGTGGTGCCACCGTGCCGTTCATCGCCCGCTACCGCAAGGAAGCGACCGACAACCTCGATGACATCCAGCTGCGCGAACTCGAAGCGCGCTTGTCATACCTGCGCGAGCTCGAAGAGCGCCGTGCCGCGGTGATCAAAAGCATCGACGAGCAGGGCAAGCTGACGCCCGCATTGCGGACCGCGATCGACACCGCGCCGACCAAGCAGGAGCTCGAAGACCTCTACCTGCCGTACAAACAGAAGCGCCGCACCAAAGCGATGATCGCGCGCGAAGCAGGCATCGAGCCGCTGGCCGACATGCTGTTCGGCGACCCGAGCTTGGTGCCGCTCGACGAGGCCGCCGCGTTCGTCAATGGGGAAGCCGGTTTTGCCGACGCGCACGCGGTGCTCGACGGCGTGCGCGACATCCTCGCCGAGCGCTGGGCCGAAGATGCGAGCCTTGTGCGCAAGCTGCGCGACTGGCTGTGGGGCGAAGCACTGTTCCAGAGCAAGCTGATGGACGGCAAAGACGGCACGCACCCCGACGCCGCGAAGTTCCGCGACTACTTCGACTACGCCGAGCCGATTCGCACCGTGCCGTCGCACCGCGCGCTCGCGGTGTTCCGCGGCCGCACGCTGGAGCTGCTCGACGCGAAGCTCGTCACCGATGAAGCGATCGTGCCCGGCAAACCCGGGGGGTCTTCAGGAACCCTTGCAGGGTCGGTGGCCGAAGGCCACATCGCCGTCCACTTGAAGTGGAGCCATTCGAGGCGCGCCGCCGACGCCCTGATCCGCAAATCGATCGCGTGGACCTGGAAGGTCAAGCTCAGCCTGAGCCTGGAGCGTGACCTCTTCGCGCGTCTGCGCGAAGAGGCGGAGAAGGTCGCCATCAAGGTGTTCGCCGAGAACCTGCGCGACCTGCTGCTGGCCGCGCCCGCCGGCCCGCGCGTCGTGATGGGGCTCGACCCGGGCATCCGCACCGGCTGCAAGGTCGCGGTGGTCGACGCGACCGGCAAGGTGCTCGCCACCCACACGGTCTACCCGCTGGAGCCACGCAAGGATTGGGAAGGTTCGCTTCACACGCTCGGGCTTCTGTGCGTCACGCATTCGGTCGACCTGATCGCGATCGGCAATGGCACCGGCAGCCGCGAGACCGACAAGCTCGCGGGCGACTTGATCAAGCGCATCCAGCAGGTCTCGGCCGACACCAGAATCGAAAAGGTCGTCGTCAGCGAGGCCGGCGCGTCGGTGTATTCGGCCAGCGAGTACGCGAGCAAGGAGCTGCCCGACCTCGACGTGACCTTGCGCGGCGCGGTCAGCATCGCGCGGCGTTTGCAAGACCCGCTCGCCGAACTCGTCAAGATCGACCCGAAGAGCATCGGCGTCGGCCAGTATCAGCACGACGTGAACCAGAGCGAGCTGATGAAGAGCCT
>JANMWQ010000190.1:0-1930 GCA_031394085.1 Rhizobacter sp.
GGTGAAGGCGTCTGAGGTGATCAAGCAGCTGATGAAGCTGGGCCAGATGGTCACGATCAACCAGCAGCTCGACCAAGAGACCGCGATGATCCTGGTCGAAGAAATGGGCCACAAGGCGTTCGCCGCCAAGCTCGACGACCCGGACGCCTTCCTCGAGGAAGACGCCGAAGCCGAATCCGAGCACGAGTCGCTGCCACGTGCACCGGTCGTGACCGTGATGGGCCACGTCGACCACGGCAAGACCTCGCTGCTCGACTACATCCGCACATCGCGCGTGGCAGCGGGCGAGGCCGGTGGCATCACCCAGCACATCGGCGCTTACCACGTCGACACGCCGGGCGGCATGATCACCTTCCTCGACACCCCGGGCCACGCCGCGTTCACCGCGATGCGCGCACGCGGTGCGAAGGCGACCGACATCGTGATCCTGGTGGTCGCCGCCGACGACGGCGTGATGCCGCAGACCAAGGAAGCCATCGCCCACGCGAAGGCGGCCGGCGTGCCGATCGTCGTCGCGATGAACAAGATCGACAAGCCCGACGCGAACATCGAGCGGCTCAAGTCGGAGCTCGTGGCCGAGCAGGTCGTGCCGGAAGACTTCGGCGGCGATTCGCCGTTCGTCTCGGTCTCGGCGCGCACCGGCCAGGGCATCGACAAGCTGCTGGAGCAAGTGCTGCTGCAAGCCGAAGTGCTGGAGCTGCGGGCCGCGAAAGACTCGATGGCCAAGGGCCTCGTGATCGAAGCCCAACTCGACAAGGGCCGCGGTCCGGTCGCAACCGTGCTGGTGCAAAGCGGTACGTTGAAGCGCGGTGACGTGGTGCTCGCCGGCTCGAGCTTCGGCCGCGTCCGCGCGATGCTCGACGAGAACGGCAAGTCGATCACCGAGGCCGGTCCGTCGATCCCGGTCGAGATTCAAGGCCTGACCGAAGTGCCGCAAGCCGGCGACGAGTTCATGGTGTTGGGCGACGAGCGCCGTGCGCGCGAAATCGCGACCTTCCGCCAGGGCAAGTACCGCGACGTGAAGCTGTCGAAGCGCCAGGCCGCGAACCTCGAGACGTTGATGGGCCAGATGGGCCAGGGCGCCGCACAGACGCTCGCGCTCATCATCAAGGCCGACGTGCAGGGCTCGCAAGAAGCACTGGCGCAGTCGCTGCTCAAGCTGTCGACGGCCGAGGTCAAGGTGCAGGTCGTGCACGCCGCGGTCGGTGGCATCAGCGAGTCCGACGTCAACCTGGCGATCGCCTCGAAGGCCGTCATCATCGGCTTCAATGTGCGTGCCGATGCGGGTTCGCGCAAGCTGGCCGAGAACAACGGCGTCGACATCCGCTACTACAACCTCATCTACGACGCGGTCGACGACGTGAAGCTCGCGATGACCGGCATGCTGGCCCCGGAGCAGCGCGAAGAGGTCATCGGCACGGCCGAGATTCGCACGGTGTTCGTGGCCTCGAAGATCGGCACGGTCGCGGGCTCGATGGTCACGGCGGGCCTGGTGCGCCGCGGTGCACGCTTCCGCCTCTTGCGCGAGAACGTGGTGGTCTACACCGGCGAAGTCGAATCGGTGCGTCGCCTCAAGGACGACGTGCGCGAAGTTGCGAGCGGCTTCGAGTGCGGCATCAAGCTGAAGAACTACAACGACATCAAAGAAGGTGATCAGTTGGAATTCTTCGAGGTCAAGGAAGTGGCACGAACGCTGTAGGGCGGTTTTGGTCTCGTCCCCCAAACCCCGCCTTCCAAAAGAAGGCGGGGTTTGTGTTTAGAGAGTCCGTATGAAACACAAACGATCCATCCCCAACCGCGGTTTCCGCGTCGCCGACCAGATCCAGCGCGATGTGGCCGAGCTGATCCGCGACTTGAAAGATCCGCGCATCGGCATGGTCACGGTCAACGCCGTCGAGGTCACGGCCGACTACGCACACGCGACCATCTT
>JANMWQ010000194.1:0-1603 GCA_031394085.1 Rhizobacter sp.
CGTGAAGGCGCTGTTCGGGGTGGTGTCGTTGCTCGTGGCGCTGGCGATCGTCGGCTTGATCGCGGTCAAGCAGTTGAAGGCGGTCGGCCATGTCGGTGGATCGGCGGGAGCGAGCGCTGCGACCGAGGCCGGTGTACCGCCGGTGCCGCAGATGTCGGGCAGCGGCACGGTGCGCGACCAGTCGCGCGAGTTGCAGAACAGAGTAGCCAACGACGCGGTCAAGGCCATAAACCGGGGTGCCGAGGCGCGCAAGGACGAGTCCGAGAAGCCATGAGCGAGGGTAGCTCCGCCGCCGACGAGACCGCGATGCGCATCGCGCTCGACCAGGCGCACAACGCTTGGCTGATCGGCGAGGTGCCGGTCGGTGCGGTGATCGTGCGGCGCTCTGGCGACGCCATGCAGGTGATCGCCACCGGCTACAACCGCCCGATCACCGAGCACGACCCGACCGCGCACGCCGAGATCGTCGCGCTCCGCCATGCGGCGCAGTTGCTCTCGAACTACCGCCTGCCCGAGTGCGAGCTCTACGTCACGCTCGAGCCCTGCGCGATGTGCGCGATGGCGCTGATGCATGCGCGTTTCAAGCGCGTCGTATTCGGCGCACGCGACCCGAAAACCGGTGCGGCCGGCTCGGTACTCGATTTGTTCGCGCAGTCGCAACTCAACCACCACACCGCGGTCCAAGGCGGCGTGCTCGCCGACGAATGCGGCGCGGTGCTGCGCGAATTCTTCGCCGAGCGTCGCGCGCAGTATCGGCAGCAGCGTGCCAACCGTGCCGGCGCGTCGTCGCTCGCCGACGAACCCGAGATTCCTGCGGGCGAGGCCACCGAATTGGTGGTCGAGCCGCCTTCACCGTGAGCCCTTCGATGACCTTGCTGACCCTGTTCTCGCCCGCCGGCGTGCTCGTGAAATCGGCGCCGCTCACACTCGCTGCCAAGCGGCTGAAGGCGCTCGGCTTCGAGGTGCAGATCGACGCATCGGCGCGCGCCCGCCACCAGCGCTTCGCCGGCGACGACGACACGCGCCTGGCCGCGCTGCACCGCATCGCGCAGGCCGCGCCGAGCATCGCGCTCGCCAGCCGCGGCGGCTACGGCCTGACGCGCCTGCTCGACCGCATCGACTGGCCGCTGATCGCGCGCAGCATCGAGCGCGGCACGCGCTGGGTCGGCCACAGCGACATGACGACCCTGCAGCTCGGCTTGCTGGCGCAACCCAAGCTCGGCGCGAACGCGATCACCTGGGCCGGCCCGCTCGCGGCCGACGACTTCGGCCGGGCCGATGAGGCCGGCGGTGTCGACGAAATCACGCGCGACTGTTTTCTCGAAGCGATGAGCGGCGCGTTGGAGGCCGTCGGCTTCCGCACCGAGACAGGCTTCGACGGCCTGGAGGTGCGTGGCACCTTGTGGGGTGGCAACCTGTGCATGGTCAACTCGCTGCTCGGCACGAAGTACTTTCCGCGCATCAAGGGCGGCGTGCTGTTTCTCGAAGACGTCAACGAGCACCCGTACCGCGTCGAGCGCAACCTGCTGCAGTTGCATCAAGCCGGCGTGCTCGATGCGCAGAAGGCGGTCGTGCTCGGCGAGTTCAGCGCGTGGCGCAAGGC
>JANMWQ010000203.1:0-3864 GCA_031394085.1 Rhizobacter sp.
CACTGGCGCGCCGGCGCCGACTGGCTCTACGCCCACCTGCTCGACGGCGACCTCGCCAGCAACCACCTCAGCTGGCAATGGGTCGCCGGCACGTTCAGCCACAAGCCGTATCTGTTCAATGCCGACAACGTGGCGCGGTACGCGCCCGCGCCGTGGCACAGCGCCGGCAGCGTGATCGACACGTCGTATGAAGCGCTCGACGCGATCGCGCGCGGCGGTCGGCTGCCGCCCGTGCGCGGGGGCAGCGACAGCGTCGCAGATCCAACGCTGCACCAGCGCCCGCCCGCGACCATGCACGGCCTGCCCGCGAACAGCGCCTTGGTCGCCGACCGCGATGTCTGGTTGATCCACCCGTGGGCGCTGCGCGAGCCGCCGCCCGACCTGCCGGCCGATGCGCTGCGCCTGTCGATCTGCGACACGGCGTTTCACCACACGTGGGCCTGGAGTGACAAGCGCTGGGCCTTCGTCGGCACGCGCATGACGGCGTTGTCGGCGCACTGCTGGCACGACAGCGCCGCGGCGATCTGCGTGGCATTGCGCAGTGCGCGCTCGGTGCGCAGCGTCGACGACCCGCACCTGAGCGCCGAGCTCCGCTCGCTGGTCGAAACGGGTCCGCAGCGCAACCTGTTCGCGGAAGTCGAGCGGCCCTGCACTTCGTTCTCGCAGTGGTGGAAACGGGCCAGCGCCACGAGTTGAACGACAGAACCGACAACAACGAAAGCCGATCGATGAATGAATCACAGAACCGTGTGGCCCTCGTGACCGGCGCCCGCGGCGGCATCGGTGCCGAGGTCGTGGCGCGACTGCGCAGCGCCGGCCACCGTGTGGCGGCGGTGGGGCGAGACGCCACCTCGCTCGCCGAGGTGCCGGCCGACGCGCACCTCGCGTTCGACACCACCACGCCCGAGGGCGCCGCCGCTGCCATCGACGCCTGCCGATCGCAGCTCGGCGCCGCGCCCGCGTTGCTGGCGCACTGCGTGGGCAGCACGCTGATCGCGCCGCTGCACCGCACCACCGCGGCCCAGTACCGCGAGGTCATGCGCGTGAACCTCGACAGCGCGGTCTACATGTTGCAGGCCTGGATCGAGGCACTGCGTGCAGCCGGAGGTGCCGGCAGCGGCGGCGCGGCGGTGCTGGCATCGAGCGTGGTGGCGCGCATCGGCGTGGCCAACCATGAAGCGATTGCCGCGGCCAAGGGCGGCGTCGAGGCGCTCGCGCGCAGCGCCGCCGCGACCTACGCGCCACTCAGGTTGCGCGTCAACGTCGTCGCGCCCGGCATGACCGAGACGCCGCTGACGGCCAACATGCTCAAGCTCGATGCGATGCGCGAAGGCGCCGGCAAGCAATACCCGCTCGGCGGCGTTCAAACCGCCGCGCAAGTCGCCGACACGATCGCCTGGCTGCTGTCGGATGCCGCCTCGCGCATCACCGGCCAGGTGATCGCCGTCGACGGCGGCTTCACGACCGTGCGCCCTCTGGTCAAATGACCGGTTCCCGCCCGGCCCTCGCGAGGAAGCTCATGACGACAGCCGCCTACCCCAAATCCATCCGCCGCCGCAGTCTGTTGGGCGCGCTCACGCTGCCTTGGCTCGTCGGCGGCTGCAGCACACCGCTGCCGCTGGTCGCGCCGCCGTCGGCCAACACCGATTCGGCCAATGCCGCCGCGCGGCTGCGCGACAGCGCACAGGCGCACGGCCTCGATGCGTACAAAGCGCTCGCCGACATCAACATCAGCTACAGCGGCGAGTGGCGGCCACTGGTGAACCGCATTCAGCCCGAGGTGGTCGACGCCGGCTACCGCGGCAGCTCGCAGGAACGGCTGATGCCGCGCGCCGGCATCGTCGCGCAGGCCTACACCGGGCCGATGGGCCGCAAGCAGGTGGTGTGGCGCCGCGGTGGCCGTGACGGGCGAGCCGACGACCTCGGCGACGTGTCGGTCTGGTTCAACGGCGAGCGCAGCACCGACACCGCCGCGCAAAACGCCGCCGCGCTGGTGGCCAAAGGCTACGGCCTGTTCCTGCTCGGCCCGCTGTGGCTGGCCGACCGCGGCTTGCGCATGCGCATGGCCGGCACCGAGCGCGTCGACGGCCGCACTTGCGACGTGGTCGACGTGTGGATGTCACCGGGATTGGGCCGCGTCGCGACCGACCGCGTCGCGCTGTGCATCGACCGCGGCGACGGCCTCGTGCACCGCATGCGCTTCACGCTCGAAGGCTTCGCGGGGACGCAGGGCGCAGTCGCCGAGGTCGACACCTACGACCACGAGCGCCGCTTCGGCGTGGTCTGGCCGATGCGGTCTTACGAGCGCATCGTGCACCCGATCGCGCTGCCAGCGCACGACTGGCGCATCACGGGGCTGGATGTGAACCGAGGGTACGGGACAAGTGACCTCAGCGGGCTCGCCTTCTCGGGGAAGGCAGCGCAGCCGGCGACGGCCTTGTAGCGAGGCACACCGCGTGACGCCACGCGACCGACGCGCACGCTCGATTCGGTCACCGCTCGAGCGTGAAGGTCGCCTCCTCGATCCGAGTGAAACGCCCGTCGGGGCCGCGCTCCGCGAACAGGTACACCTCTTGCACGATCCGCTCGCCATCGCGCTGGAGCAGGTCGACGACATGGCGTTCGGCATAGCGATCGCCATCCCCGAGTTCATCCAGAACAGTGACGGTGGCGTGCTCGACAATCCCCCGAAGCAGGACGATGCGCGCGAGAAACGCAGCGCGGTCGTCCCAGATTCCGTTCGTGCGTTGGCGAAAGGTGGGCCCGAAGTGTCGGTCGACCGCTTCGTCTGCTGTGAGTTGCCGGTTGCCGAGCAGGTCTTCGACGGCGCGTTTGATCGTGGTCATGGGGTCATCCCAGGTTGGCAGTGGCTGCTTCGTTGCTCATCGCACATCGAGCACGATCTTTCCCCGCGTGTGCCCGCGGGCCGCTCGTTCGTGCGCCCCCCGCGCATCCGCCAACGCGAACGTGCTGTCGACGGCCACGCGAATCGTTCCTGCATCGAGCAAGGGTGCGAGTTTCGCGAGCTGCGCACCACTCGATCGAACCTGCGTTGCCGAGACCGTCACGCCCAGCTTCTCGGCCTCCTCGGCGCCCGAGAAGCCCAACGGGAAGATCGGGAACAGCGCGCCGCCACGCTTGAGCGTGCGCAAGAAACGACCGGTCGTCGGGCCGCCGACTGCGTCGATGACGAGATCGATGTCGTGCGCGACATCCTCGGGCGCAACCTTGGTGTAGTCGATGATGTCGTCGGCCCCGAGGTCGCGCAAGAACGACTCGTGCTCGCGTGACGCCACCGCGATCACGCGGGCACCCTTCCACTTGGCGAGTTGCAGCGCGAAATGGCCCACGCCGCCGGCGGCTCCGTTGACCAAAACGGTCTTGCCATCGAGCGGCACCGGCTCATGCCGGTTCGGCTGAAGCGGGTTCGGTTCGTCGTGCCCCAGCTCGACCATGAACTGCCACGCGGTGAGCAGCGACATCGGCGCCCCGGCGGCCTTCACGTGATCGATGCGGGTCGGCTTCTTTGCCAGTTCGGACGCCGGCACGGCGACGTACTCGGCACAGGCCATGCTGTCGCCGGCCAAGCCGCTCGGAAAGCGGACCATCGAATACACCTCGTTGCCGACGGCGAAACCCTCGACATCATCGCCAACCGCCGCGACGACGCCCGACACGTCCGTCCCGAGAATGAGCGGAAAGCTCACCTTCGGCTGCCACTCCGGCGGCAGCATTTTGTAGCCCGCGCGCAGGTACCAATCGGGCGGGTTGAGGCCCACCGCGTGAACGCGCACGAGCACCTCGCCTGACTTCAGTTCGGGCATCGGTGCGTCTTCGTACCGCAGGACCTCGGGCCCACCGAAC
>JANMWQ010000219.1:0-14462 GCA_031394085.1 Rhizobacter sp.
GGCGCGCCGGTCGGCGATGCACTTCGACGCGCACTCGCGGAACGTCAGCACCTTCGCTGCGGCGCTCGCGGCCTGCACCTTGAGTGCGTCCCGTGCCTCGATTGGGTCAACTCCGTCCGCGAGCAATAGCCGACAATGCTGTGCTTTCGCGCGTGCGTGAGCGAGGGATAGGACGCTGGCAGACCCGAGCCCCATCTCGCGGCGCCGACCGCTCAGCGTGAACTGAAACACCCAACTCTTTGACCCGCTCCCCGCGACCTGCAAATGCAGCCCGTTGCCGTCCAGGTAGTAGCCCGGCGCCGTGGCTGCCTTGACTGCCAGCGCATTCAATCGTTCGGTCGTTTTCATTCGTTCCGCCGCAGTTGCTTACCCCCATTATTACCCCCATCAAATGGGGGTAGCGTAGTGATTCGATAAAATCCTGCGTAAGGCACACAACAATGAACCAGACCCGCACCAGCGCTTGCTTTCCGGCGATTGGTGATCCTAAAGAATAGGACTTGATAGCTATCGGCAGGCGGACTCCGGCTCCGCCAGAGAATGAACCAAGGCGGCCCTTCGCGGGCCGTCTTCGTTCTTTGCCTGTCTCTAACCGGTCGCCCTCAGCAGCAGCGCCTGCAGCACGAATCGGCGGTTGTCTTCGACCGCGCCCGCGGGGCCGAGACGACCGGCCAGCTGCGTGATGAGGTGGCTCGCCGAGGTGATGCGGTCGTAGACCGGCACCCCCACTTCGAGGCTCAGGCGCTGGACGAGCGTGGGCGCCATGCCCTCGCAGACCACCGCGTCGTACAGGCGGCCGAGCATGTGGGCCGTCTGCTGCACGTCGAGTGCGGCGCTCAGCTCCGTCAGGCGCGGTCGGATACGCGCGACTTGCGCGCCCAGCTCGCCGGCGGCGCGGTCGAACAGCACCGCGGCATCGCTCGTCGCCTCGTCGGTACCGCAGAGCAGCCCGAACTTCTTGCCTCGCAGCAACGGCCGTGTTGCGCCCGCGTCAGCGGCGAGCCGCAGTGCACGCGCGCATTCGACCAAAGCGGCGGCTTCGTCGGGAGGTATCTCGTCGATGGTTCGGGTCTCAGCAGAGTGCGGGAGGGATTCCATGGCGCCGGGTTCTTGCAGCTGTTGCCACTGCACGATGCGAAGCGTATCGCCGCCTTCGGTCGGGCCCTTGATGCGGGTCAAGTTGGATCGCCACCCTTCGAGCCGATACCTGCCTGACACACGCCGTTTACACAGCGTTCCCGAGCGACGCGACCAGTTGTCACGGCGTTGGTGCGGCCTCCCTAGGATCGATTGCATCGGCAACGCACTGCCCACCAGGAGTTCAACATGCTCACCGCCACCCTCTCGGCCAGCCCCTCGATTCATGTTCGCCACCTTGTCGACGCCCGTCCCGCGGCGCCCGAGCGCGACGACAACACCGACCACGCGGCCAGCGAACGCATGGTCGACACGCTGAGGTTGCTGAGCGAGGCGCTCCAACCGCTGCGCCGGGTGGTGCGAGCCGGTGACGTGATCTACCAGGCGGGCGAACACTTCGGCAACCTGTACGTGCTGAACTCCGGCTTCGTCAAAATCGTCAGCCTGTCGCCCGATGGCCGCGAGCAGGTGGTGGGCCTGAAGTTTCGCGGCGATTGGCTCGGCTTCGACGGCATCGCCAACGGCCAGTACGCGTGCGACGCGATCGCCATGGACACCGGCGAGGTCTGGACGATTCGCTACGACGCGTTGTTGGTGGCCTGCGCCAGGCAGCCCGGCTTGCTGACCCTGCTTCACGAGGCGATGAGCCGCGAGATCGGCCGCGATCGCGATTCGCTGATGTCGATCTGCTCGCTGCCGGCCGACGCCCGCGTGGCTGACTTTCTGCGCTACTGGGCCGAATCGTTGGCGCGGCGCGGTCTGCGCACCGACCAGATCACCTTGCGCATGACCCGGGCCGAGATCGGCAACTACCTCGGCATGACGCTGGAATCGGTCAGCCGGGCGCTCTCGAAACTCGCCCGCGGCAACGTCATCGCGTTCGCCGAGAAGGGCCGCCGCGATGTGCAGATCCCCGATGTGCGTGCCCTGTCTGTCTTCGTGCAGCGGTGCCTCGCGCCGGTACGGGCGCTGCAGTGACGACCTGCTCGCCGGGCTCAGCGCTCGGCAGCGTCGACCGGGCCGAGCACGCGCCCGATCGCGCGCGCGAGTTCCTCGCGCGAACAGGGCTTGCGCAGCAATTCCCAGTCCGGCGGTGAATCGCGGTCGGCATCGAGCAGCTCGCTCGAAAAACCCGACATCAGCAAAATGGCGAGCGCGGGCAACCGTTCCTGAACTCGCGATGCGAGCTCGGTGCCGCGCATCCCGGCGCCGAGCGCGATGTCGGTGAGCAGCAGGTCGAAGGCTGAATCGTGGTCGAGGCAACGCAGCGCCTGGTCGGCGCCGGAGGCCGTCGTCACCTTGCAGCCGAGCGTGTCGAGAAAGGTGCGAATGACCGCGCGCACCTCGTCGTCGTCTTCGACCAGCAGCACCTTCAAGCCCGCCGGTACGACCTGGCGCGCATCGAGGGCGGGCGCCACCGCTTCGACGACCTGCCGCGGCCGCGGGATGTACAGCGTGATCGTGGTGCCCGAACCCGGCGCGCTGTCGATCGTGACGGCGCCCTTGGACTGCTTGACGAACCCGTACACGGTGCTCAGGCCCAGGCCGGTGCCGCGGCCGGCTTCCTTGGTGGTGAAGAAGGGCTCGAAAGCGCGTTCCTTGATCTCCTCGGGCATGCCGCTGCCGTTGTCGGCCACCGAGATCGCGACGAAGCCGTCTTGCGCCGCGCTGCGGTCTTCGAGCTCCGCGCGCACCGCGGCTGGCAGTGCGTTGCAACCGCTGGCCCGAAAGGTGAGGGTGCCGCCTTCGGGCATCGCGTCGCGCGCGTTGATCGCGATGTTCAGCAGCGCCGACTCCAGGTGCGACGGATCGGCCAGAACCCGCGGGCAGTCGGGCGCCGTCTCGACCTCGATGCGGATGCGCTGGTCGAGCGTGCGGCAGAGCATGTCGGCGAGGGAATCGAGCATCGCACCCACGTCGACCTGCGCCGGCTGCAGCACCTGGCGGCGCGAGAACGCAAGCAGCTTCGAGGTGAGCTCCGCACCGCGCCGGGTGGCTCGTGTGGCGGCGGCGACGAGCTGCTTTCGGTGGGCTTCGTCCGCGTCTTGCCCGAGTTCATCGAGCACCTGCAGGTTGCCCTGGATCACCGTCAGCAGGTTGTTGAAATCATGCGCGATGCCGCCGGTCAGCTGGCCGACGCTCTCCAGCCGCTGCGAGTGGCTCAGGGCTTCATCCGACTGCGCGCGCTGCAAGCTGGTGGCGAGCAAGCTGGCCACCGATTCGAGGAAGCGCAAGTCGTCGTCGCCGAACAGCCGGGGCCTCGTCGTTCTGACGGCAAGGGCGCCGATCGTGCGCCCGCGGTCGGAAACCGGCACCACCAGTGCACTGATCAGCCCGGCGTCGAGGTAGGCCTGCGGCACGACGAAGCGCGCCTCGGTGCGGTAATCGGCCACGATCAGCGGCAGCGCCTGCGACAGCACGAGGCCGGGCGACGTATCGGGCCGGTAGGGCACGCGCGCGCCGACCTCCTCGCCCGCCACCGTGCCGATGCCGCTGGCAACCCGCAGCGCCGCGCGGTCGCCTTCGAGCAGGAACACCAGCGCCACCTCGACCTCGAGTGCCGCGGCCGCGATCACCGGCACCTGGTCCACCACCACCTGCGGATCGCGCGCATCGACGGCCAGGCGCCCGAGCTGCGCGAGGTGCTCGCTGTAGTGCGCCCGCTGCAAGGCCTGTTTGACGCGCGGGTAGGTGCCGATGTCGCGGATGGCCACGACGACCAGCGGCAGCCCGTGATCCTGCAGCGGGCTGAGCGCGATCTCGACCACCACCTCGCTGCCGTCCTTGCGCTTGGCGACGAGTTCCATCTGCGTGCCCATCGGTCTGGCGCGCGGTGCGCGCCCGTAGGCTCGCCGGTAGGCCTCGTGGCGCGGCCGGATGCCATCGGGCACCAGGGCATCGACGTTCAAACCCATCAGCTCATGCAGCGCATAACCCAGCAGCCGTTCGGCCGACGGGTTGGCCAGCACGATGACGCCGGCCTTGTCGACCAGCAGCATCGAGTCCGGGTAGGCGAAAAAGAGCGACCGAAAGACCGTGTTCTCGTCGGTGCCGGAGGGCAGGGCCGGCGCGGGCGCGATGAAGGTCGAAACGGTCATGGGCAACAGCGTGGGCTCGGGCATGGGTCAAGCGCTCGTGACCGTCGGCACGAGGATGTAGCCCGCGCTTCGCACCGATTTGATGACCTTCGGGTCATCGGCGTCGTCGCCGAGCTTTCTTCGCAGTCGCCCGACCTGCACGTCGACGGTGCGGTCGAACGGCCCACTTTCGCGCCGGTGGGTCTGCTCGAGCAAAAAGTCGCGCGACAGCACCCGGCCCGGGTGCCTCGCAAAGGCGCACAGCAGGTCGAATTCGCCGGTGGTCAAGACCACGTCGGAGCCTTGCGGGCTGACGAGCCGGCGTGCATCGACGCCGAGTTCCCAGCCGGCGAAGTGCAAGGTCGTTCTGGCCGCACTCGGTGCGGGCGGCGCGTAAGTCGCGGCGGCGTCCGGTGCGATGCGCCTCAACACCGCCTTGATGCGGGCAGCCAATTCGCGCAGGTCGAACGGCTTGGTCACGTAGTCGTCGGCGCCGACCTCGAGCCCGACCACCTTGTCGACCGCGTCGCCCCGGCCGGTCACGATGACCAGGCCGCAATGCCAGTGCTCGCGCAGCTGGCGGGCGAGGCCGAAGCCGTCCTCGCCGGGCAGTCCCAGATCGAGCAGGACCAGCGCCGGCGGGTCTGCGGGCATCAGCGCCATCAAGGCCCGGCCGCTGTGCAACTGCGTGACGCGGTAGCCGTGGCCCTGCAGGTAGTTGGCCAGCAGCAGGGTGATGTCGACCTCGTCGTCGAGGATGGCGATATGGACGGCTGAATTCACGCGTGACCCGAAGCTGGTGGAGGCGGCCTCGAAAGACCCGCTCGGTCAGCCTAACAGCTTCGTCGCTCGCGATCTGTGCGCTGGGCGTGTGCTGGACGTGTGCTGGGCGTGCGCGTCAGTGCGGCATCACCGCGGCCCGTCATCGGCCGCAGTGGCGCCGGGCTGGTCGCCCCGGATCGCGGCGAGCTCGTCGCGTATGACCTGCAGTTCGCGGTGCAGGTCACGCAGCAGCTCGTGTTCGATGCGTCGCTCCTCGGTCTGAACCAACAGGGCCGCGATCGACGCCGTGAGCAGCGACAGCACCGCCAGGCCCATCAGCACCACGAACACCGCGAAGATCTTGGCCGCGGCCGTGCTCGGAACGATGTCGCCATAGCCGACGGTCGCGGCGGTCGTGAAGGCCAGCCAGAGCCCGTCGCCGAACGTGTGCGCTCTGGGCTCGAGCCACCAGAACCCCAGCCCGCACAGGCCGAGCACGCCGATGCCCATGCCCAGCAGTTGCGGAAGCCCGCCGCGCCACGCCGTCGGCAAGGCCGATTCGCTCCACCGCAGGATGACGAGCGCCGCGGTGCCCAGGCGCGGGATCAGCAGGTCCGGCGAGTCGCCTTGCGGAAGCACCGCCGAAAGCAGCAGCGCCACGCCGAGCAGCAGGCCCAGGTAGCCGTGCCGTCGCGCCAGGCGATGCGGCGGCTGTTTGCGTGCGGCCACCGCCTCCACCCAAGTCACGCCGGCGCAGGCAGTGAGCGCCACGAGGTAGAGCAACACGCTGAGTGACCGCTGGCCCGGCAGCATGGCCAGATAGAAGGCCGGAATCGTCGCCAGCAGGGCGATCGACTCGATGCGCCGCCACCTGCCCGGTGTGCTCGTGGCCGCGGCGCGCGCGATACGTCGGTACATGCACGGATTACACCCGCCCTTCGCGCGGCGCGATTGATGTGGATCAAGGCGGTGCCGCGAGGGCTCGCCTTGAAGGCCGGCCGCCAGCCCGAGCCCGCGGCGAGGCGCTCAGAGCGATTGGCTGACGATGTTGAAATCCGGGTCTTCGGCGAATCGCTTCGAAGCGAATCCGAGGCTCTTCATCAGCTTGAGCATGCTGCCGTTGTTGGCGAGCACGAGGCCTTCGATTTCGGCGAGCCCCTTGTCGCGGGCCACGTCCATGATGCATTCCATCAGGCGCGAGCCCAGGCCCTTGCCCTTGAAATCGTCCGCGACCAACAGCGAGAACTCGCAACTCGACTGGTCGGGGTTCGTGATGTAGCGCGAAACACCGACGATCCGTTGCGTTTCGCGAATCTCGCCATCGGCCGCCGCGGTGCGCTCCTTCAGCACCGCGACCAGCGCCATCTCGCGGTCGTAGTCGATCAGCGTGAACCGCGCGAGCATCGAGGGCGGCAGTTCGTTGAAGGCCGATGCGAAGCGGAAGAACCGGCTCTCCGGGCTGAGCTGCTGCACCAGTCGCTGCAGCATCTGCGCGTCGTCGGGGTGGACGGGTCGCACCACGCACGAGCCGCCGCCGCGCAGCGGCCAGACCTGCTCGTAGCGCGTCGGGTAGGGCAGGATCGACAGGTGCCCATAGCTGTTGGCCTGGCCGGACGCGACGGGCAAGCTGTCGACGACGATGCGCGCATCGACCGCGACCGCGCCGAACTCGTCGACGATGACCGGGTTGATGTCCATCTCGCGCAGCTGCGGAAGCGCGCACACCATCTCCGACACGCGCAACAGCACCTGCTCGAGCGACTCCCTGTCGACCGCACCGGCACCGCGCCACTCGCCCAGCGTTTCGGCAACGCGCGAGCGCTCGATCAGGCGGCGCGCGAGGAACTGGTTCAGCGGCGGCAGCTCCATCGCGCGGTCGTCGATCAGCTCGATCATCACGCCGCCGGCGCCGAACACGATCACCGGACCGAACGGATCGTCGGTCACGACACCGATCGAGACCTCGCGGCCGCGCCGCGCGCTTGCCATGCGCTGAACCGTCACGCCGTTGATGCGCGCTTCGGGCATCGCGCGCGTCACGCGTTCGATCATGTCGTTGTAGGTGTCGCGGGCGCTGGCCCCACTCATGATGTTCAGCGCGACGCCTTGCACATCGGACTTGTGGCTGATCTCGGCCGAGTCGATTTTCAGCGCGACCGGAAAGCCGAGCTGCGTCGCGATCATCATGGCCTCGTGGGCGCTGCGCGCGAGGATCGTCTGCGTGACCGGGATGTGAAACGCCGACAGCAGCGTCTTCGACTCCATCTCGGTCAGCACGTTGCGCCGCTCGGCCAGCACGCTCTCGATCACCAGGCGCGCGCCCTCGATGTCGGGCTTGAAGAGCGTGGAGAGAGGCGGCGGCGTTTGCTGCAGCAGGCGCTGGTTTTGGTAGAAGGTCGAGATGTTCGCGAAGGCGCCGACCGCCGCCTCGGGCGTGCGGAAGTTCGGGATCTCCGCCTCGCTGAGCACCGTGCGGGCCGGGCCGACGGAGGCGTCTCCCATCCAGCAGGCGAGCAGCGGCTTGCCGAACGAAGGGCGCAGCGCGGCGAGCGCGTTGGCGACTTCGCGTGCGTCGCCGCCCGGCTTGGGTGAATAGATCGTGAGCACGCCGTCGATCCCGGCGTCCTTGCCCGCCGCGGTGATGGCCGCCGTGAAGTGATCCGGGCCTGCGTCTTCCGACAGATCGATCAGGTCGCAGAGCGATGCGGCCGGCGGCAGCACCGGCCCGAGCACCGCGACCGACTCGGCCGAGAGCCGGCCGAGTTCGAGCGCGATCTCGTTGACCCAGTCGGCAGCCAGCACGCCGGGGCCACCACCGTTGGTGACGATCGCGAGCCGCTTGCCGACCGGCCGGTAGCGCGAGGCCAGGCACTTCGCGGCCGAGAACAACTCGACGAACGAACGCACGCGCACCGCGCCAGCGCGGCGCAGCGCCGCATCGAACACGTCGTCGCTGCCGACCGTGGCGCCGCTGTGCGTGTGTGCGGCCGCGTTGCCGGCAGGCTTGCGACCGGCCTTCAACACGACCACCGGCTTGGCGCTCGCGGCCGAGCGCAACGCGCTCATGAAACGGCGCGCACTGCCGATGCCTTCGAGGTAGACGACGATGCTTTGCGTCTGGGCGTCGTTGGCGAGGTAGTCGAGCACCTGCGCGATGTCGACCGAGGTATTGCGGCCGAGCGACACGACCGACGAAAACCCCACCGCGTTCTTGCTGGCCCAGTCGAGCATCGAGGCGGTCAGCGCCCCCGATTGCGAGACCAGCGCGAGCGACCCCGCCTTCGCCAGCGGGCCGGCCGCACTGGCGTTGAGGTTCGACCGCGGCCGCTGAAAACCGAGGCAGTTCGGCCCGAGCAGGTGCACGCCCTCGCGCTTGGCGATCCGCTTCAACTCGGTCGCGTGTTCGGCCTCGATGCCGCTGCTGACCACCAGCGCCGAGCGACACGCCATGCGGCCGGCGACTTCGAGCGCGGCGGCCACCTCTTGCGGCGGCAGCGCGATGACAGCGAGGTCGGCCCGCGTCTGCGCCAGCTCGGCGAGCGTGCCGGTGGTGTGGGTGTCGACGAACTGCAGCGTGCCGGTGAAGCGCTGCGCGCGCAAGGCTTCGCTGACCGTCTTGCCGAGCGTGGCACGGCCGGCGAGGGCGTCATGCGGGTCGGCGAAGACGACGATCGATTCGGGCGCGAACAGGGGGGTGAGGTAGTGTTTGTTCATGGGGTGTCAACGGGCGCCGATGGCGCGACCTTCGCACCATGGTACGTGGCTTGACCCGCATCACGCGCCGTCGCGGATGACGGTTCGACACGCTTTGGCAACACGGTCGACAAGTCATTGATGCAGCGCAACATGGCGGGTCGGGTTCGGCCATCAAATCCGGGTCGAGAACCACTTCGCAACAACAAACAGGATCCGGATCATGAGCACCCACACATTCAAGCGCGTCGCTGTTGCCATCGCCATCGCAGGCGGCACCGTGCTGCCCTTGGCCGCGCAGGCGCAAGCACAGGAAGCGCCGTGGCTCGTGCGCGTGCGCGCCGTCCAGCTCGACAGCGCCAACAAGGATTCGACCGGTCTCGATCTTTCGATCAACGACAAGGTGATTCCCGAGGTCGACATTTCGTACTTCTTCACGCCGCAGATCGCTGTCGAGCTGGTGCTGACGTACCCGCAAAAGCAGACGATCCGCGCCAGTGGCACCGACATCGGTTCGCTCAAGCACCTGCCGCCGACGTTGACGGCGCAGTACCACTTCACCTCGTTCGGTGCGTTCAAGCCTTATGTCGGTGCGGGCCTGAACTACACGCGATTCTCGAAGGTTCGTTTCGACCCTGCGGTGCAAACTGCGCTGCAACCGAGCTTGAGCAAGAACAGCGTCGGGTTCGCCGCGCAGGTCGGCTTCGACTACGAGTTCATGAAGGACACGTACTTCAACGTCGACGTGAAGAAGGTGCAGATTCGCACCGACGTCAGCTCCAACGGAAGAGAGATCGGCGAGTTCAAGGTCGATCCCTGGTTGATCGGCGTGGGCATCGGCCGCCGGTTTTGAGCCAGTCGCCTTCAGCCGCCGCGATCCCGCACCGCAAGGAGATCCGCGCGTGGCTCGCGCCGATTTCCTCGCGCAGCACGGCGCGCGCGGTCGCGCTGGTGCTGCTCGACGTGGCGCTCTTCGCGGCCGGCCTCGCGGTCGCGATCCTGGCGCGCAGCCCCTGGCTCCAGCTGCTGGCAGGCGCGGCGACCGGCATCGTCATCAGCCGCCTGTTCATCCTCGGGCACGACGCGTGCCACCAAAGCTTCACGCCGCACCGCGGCCTGAACCGCTGGCTCGGGCGCATCGTCTTTTTGCCGTCGCTGACGCCCTACAGCCTGTGGGAGGTGGGGCACAACGTGGTGCACCATGGCTACACGAACCTGAAGGATTTCGACTTCGTCTGGCAGCCGCGGTCGCTTGCCGAGTTCCGCGCCTTGCCGAAGTGGAAGCGCGGGCTCGAGCGCGTCTACCGCAGCGGCTGGGCGCCCTGGCTCTACTACCTGGTCGAGATCTGGTGGATTCGCATGTTCTTCCCCGACCGCACGACGATGCCGACGCGCCGCCGCGTGTTCACCTGGGATTGCCTGCTCGTGTCGGCGTTCGCACTCGCCTGGATGGCCGGCCTCGCCGCCGCGGCCGTGGCGACGAATCAGTCGATCGCCTGGCTGTTGACGGTCGGCTTCGCGCTGCCGTTCATCGTGTGGAACGGCATGATCGGCTTCGTCGTGTACGTGCACCACACGCACCCGGCGGTCTCGTGGTATGCCGACAAGCCGAGCTGGTCGGCCTCGCAGCCGTTCGTCTCGACGACGGTGCACCTGACCTTTCGCAGCGCGATGGGCGCCGTGCTGCACCACATCATGGAGCACACCGCGCACCACGTCGACATGAGCGTGCCGCTCTACCGGCTCAAGCGCGCGCAGGCCTTGCTCGAGAGCCGGTTGCAGGGCGCGATCATCGTCCAGCCGTTCTCGTGGCGCTGGTACGCCGACACCGCACGCCGCTGCAAGCTCTACGACTTCGACGCGCGCTGCTGGACCGATTTCGACGGACGGCCCTCGGCCAACCTGGCCTGAGTGCGCGGGCGGCAGGCCCAACCGCTTGATCTGCATCAAGCTTTCGGCGCGACACGCGGGCGATCATCGTCTTCAAGATGCAAGACGCCGTTGTTGCTGACCCGTTGACCGGGCGACCGAAACTGCCGGTCGCCAACGCCCCCACGGCCACGCCCGCGTCGGTGATCGACGACCAGATCGAGTTCGCCCGCTTCACGCGCTGGCTGCCCGGCCCGGGCGGTGTGCGCACGGCCGAATCCTCGCTTCGCATCGGCGGCATGCACTGCGCCGCCTGCGCCACGCTGATCGAGCAGGCGCTGCGGCGGGTCGACGGCGTGGTCGACGCGCGCGTGAGCGCGGCGGCACAGTGCGCGACCGTTCAATGGCAGCCCGAACGCACGCGCCCTTCGGCGCTGGTGGCGGCGGTCGAGCGCGCCGGCTACGCGGCCGTGCCCGACACCGCCGCGGGCGCGCGGGCGATGCGCCGCAAGGAGTCGCGCGACGCGCTGTGGCGCCTGTTCGTCGCCGCGTTTTGCGCGATGCAGGTGATGATGCTGGCGACGCCGTCGTACCTCGCCAATGCGGCCGAGCTCGCGCCCGATCTCAAGCAGTTGCTCGACTGGGGCAGCTGGCTGCTCAGCCTGCCGGTGATGCTGTTCGCCGCCGCGCCGTTCTTCACCGGCGCATGGCGCTCGCTGCAGTCATTCCGATCACTGCGCTCTGGCCGCATCGGCATGGACGTGCCCGCGGCCCTCGGCGTGCTGGTCGCGTTCGTCGCAAGCAGCGGCGCGGCCTTCGACCCCGGCGGCATCTTCGGCCGCGAGGTCTACTTCGATTCGCTGACCATGTTCGTGAGCTTCCTGCTCGGTGGCCGCTACCTCGAGATGCGCGCGCGCCATCACGCCGAGGCGTCGCTCGAAGACTCGATCGGGCGCCTGCCGGAGGTGGCGCTGCGCGAAGAGGCCGACGGCAGCGTGGCGTCGGTCAGCGTGTTGCGGTTGCGGCGCGGCGACATCGTGCGCGTGCCGCTGGGCCAGGCTTTCTGCGCCGACGGCGTGCTGACGCAGGGCCGCACGCGCGCGGATGAATCGCTGCTCAGCGGTGAATCGGCGCCGGTCGACAAGGCGGCGGGCGACGCGGTCGTCGCCGGCAGCATGAACCTGGGCGCGCCGGTGGCGATGCGGGTCGATCGCGTCGGCGCCGACACGCGCTTCGAGGCGATCGTCGCGATGATGCGCGACGCGCGCAGCCAGCGACCCACGGCCTTCGGCGACGCCGATCGCTGGGCCGCGCCGTTCCTGTGGGCGGTGCTGGTGCTGGCCGGCGTCGGGGCGGCGGTCTGGAGCGTGATCGATCCGTCGCGGGCGGTCTGGGTGGCCGTCTCGGTGCTGATCGTGACCTGCCCGTGCGCGCTGTCGCTGGCGGCGCCGTCGGCGCTGCTGTCGTCTGCCATGGCGCTGGCGCGCCGCGGCGTGCTGCTGCGCCGGATCGACGCGATCGAAGGCCTGGCGCAGATGCAGACGCTCTTCATCGACAAGACCGGCACGCTGACCTGCCCGCTCGACGAAACACAAGGCCAGGGCATGGAGATGACGCGCGTCGACGGCCACGCCTGCGTCGTCGACTCCGCTTCGGAAGCCGTCACCGATGCTGCGTTGCGCAACATCGCCGCGTCACTCGCGGCATGGTCGTCGCACCCGCTGGCGAAGCTGATCGTGCGCGAGGGCGCCGGCAGGGTCTGGCACGATCTCGGCGAAACGGCGGGCGAGGGCGTGCAGGGCCGCGCTGACGATGGCTCGGTGTGGCGTCTGGGCAAGCGCCCCGTCTTGCTCCCTCGCCCGCAGCCCCTCACCCCACCCTCTCCCAGAGGGGGAGGGAGTCAAGTCGAAGAACCCCCAGCCTCCGAGTGCTGGTTGAGCCGCGACGGCCAGGCGGTCGCGCGCTTCCAGTTCGCCGAAGTGCTGCGCGCCGGTGCGGCCGATGCGGTGCGCGCGCTGCAGCGCGACGGCGTTCGGGTCGCGCTGCTCTCGGGCGACCACCCGGCGCGTGTGGCGCACGTGGCGCGGCTCGTCGGCATCACCGATGCGCGCGGCGGCATGACGCCGGAGCACAAGCTCGGCGCGGTGCGCGCGGCGCAGGCGCGGGGCGAGCGCGTCGCGATGATCGGCGACGGCGTGAACGACGCGCCGGTGCTGGCGCAGGCCGACGTGTCGCTCGCGATGGGCGAGGGCGCGCAGATCGCACGCGCGCAGGCCGATGGCGTGCTGGTCTCGAATTCGCTCGAGGACGTGGTCGGCGCGCGTGCGCTCGCCAAGCGAACCTTGCGCGTCGTGCGCCAGAACTTCGCCTGGGCCGCGACCTACAACGCCGCCTGCGTGCCGCTCGCGCTGCTCGGCCTGCTGCCGCCGTGGGCTGCGGGGCTCGGCATGGCGACGAGCTCGCTGGTCGTCGTCGTCAACTCGCTGCGGCTCGCGCGCTGATTTGCACACCGCCCGCGAACCGACCCTGCCCGAACGCCTGCCGCGATGGACATCCTCTACCTGCTCATTCCGCTGTCGGCCGTGCTCGTGCTGGCCATCCTCGGCGTGTTCGCATGGGCGCTGCACGGCGGCCAGTTCGACGACCTCGAGCAACACGGCGAGCAGATTCTCGAAGCCGCGACCGATTCGCTTGATCCGCATCAAGGGCGCTGAAGCCGCCCGGTTGAAGAATCCTCATGGTCAACATTGATTTGTGAAATCTGTAATCAACAGGGGGTTCTCGATGGCTGGAAACGCGCAACTCGCAGCGCCGGTGAACTACACCGACGAGGCCGTACGCGGCTTGGCACTGGCGTCGGTCGCATGGGGCATCGTCGGCATGCTGGTCGGCGTGATCATCGCTGCGCTGCTGGCGTTCCCGGACCTCACCCACGGCATCTCGTGGCTCAGCTACGGGCGCCTGCGCCCGTTGCACACCAACGCGGTCATCTTCGCGTTCGGCGGGTGCGCGCTGATGGCGACGAGCTTTCACGTCGTTCAGCGTACCTGCCAGGTGCCGTTGTTCCTGCCGTGGCTCGCGAAGTTCGTGTTCTGGGGCTGGCAAATCGTGATCGTGGCCGCGGCGATCACGCTGCCGCTGGGCTTCACGCAGGGCAAGGAATACGCCGAACTCGAATGGCCGATCGACATCCTGATCACGCTGGTCTGGGTCGCCTACGCGATCGTGTTCTTCGGCACGATCGGCCGCCGCAAGGTGCGCCACATCTACGTGGCCAACTGGTTCTTCGGCGCCTTCATCATCGCGGTCGCGCTGCTGCACATCGTCAACAGCGCGGCGATGCCGGTGGGCCTGCTGAAGAGCTATTCGGCCTATGCCGGTGTGCAAGATGCGATGGTGCAGTGGTGGTACGGCCACAACGCGGTCGGCTTCTTCCTGACCGCGGGTTTTCTCGGGATGATGTACTACTACATCCCGAAGCAGGCCGAGCGGCCGGTGTACTCGTACCGCCTGTCGATCGTGCACTTCTGGGCGCTGATCTTCACCTACATGTGGGCCGGCCCACACCACTTGCACTACACCGCGCTGCCCGACTGGGCGAAGTCGGTCGGCATGGTCTTCTCGCTGGTGCTGCTGGCGCCGAGCTGGGGCGGGATGATCAACGGCATGATGACGCTCTCGGGGGCGTGGCACAAGCTGCGCGACGACCCGATCCTGAAGTTCCTGATCGTCGCGCTGTCGTTCTACGGCATGAGCACCTTCGAGGGGCCGATGATGTCGATCAAGACCGTCAACGCCCTGTCGCACTACACCGACTGGACCGTGGGCCACGTCCACTCCGGCGCGCTGGGCTGGGTCGGGCTGGTGACGATGGGCTCGATCTACTTCCTGATCCCCAAACTGTTCGGCCTCAAGGAGATGTAC
>JANMWQ010000226.1:0-5475 GCA_031394085.1 Rhizobacter sp.
AGCCAAAGCACCACCCGCAGCCTCGACAGCCGCGAGCCGCAGAGCCAGATCGAGCAAAGCCAGCAACTGCTGCACACGCTCGCCGAGAGCGCGCAGCAGCACCAGGCCAAAGGCAAAGACGAGCCCGACGTGATCGGTGCGCGCAAGGTGAAGGCATCGGCGTCGCCACCGACCAGATCACTGACCGCGTCGCAGCCGGTCACACCACCCGCCACACCCTCGGCCAGGCTCCGGCGCGCAACGCCAACGGCGCCAACGTGAACGCCGACGCGACCGAAGAGCCGCTCTGCTCGTGCTGCACCACCGCCCAACGCGCTGCTGCGCCATGCGCTTGGGCGCGCCTTGCCCTCATTGCCGAGCAGACTCGGGAGAGAATCAGCCGCCCGAACTCAGACGTTCAAACTCGGCAACGACAGAGCCCCACGATTTCGCCAAAGTTTTCTGGGGCGCCAAAACATCCACCGCAACTGTGGATAACTTTGTGGGCAACCGGCTGCGATTCGTCGCAAAGGCCCGAACCTGCACGGCTTGCGACACATTGCTCAATGTTTAGGCAGATAAAAAACCTTGAAAATCAACAACTTGCATGATTGTGACGGCCCCGCGACGGGCGCAATGGCATCTGCGCCCTTGCCTGGCGCGGTTGTGGAGTTCTCGGGCCGCGCCGGCGTTGGGTTTGCGTGTGATTGACGGAATGGGCGCAGGTCTCGCACGCACCGCCTGGGGCGTGGCCGCGCTGGTGCGCGAGGTCGGTGATCTTCTCGGTGCGCGCTTCAGCGTGTGCACCGTGCGTGGCGAGGTGTCGGGTTTCTCGCGTGCCGCCAGCGGCCACTGCTACTTCAATCTGAAAGATGCCGATGGCGGCGGCGCCTTGCTGCGCTGCGCGATGTTTCGCCGCGCCGCGAGCCTGGTCGCGTTCGCGCCGATGGACGGCCAACTGGTCGAGATCCGGGGCCGGCTCGGCGTGTACGAGCCGCGCGGCGAGCTGCAGTTGGTCGTCGAGGCGATGCAGGCGGCAGGCGCGGGCGCGTTGTACGAGCAGTTTCTGCGCATCAGGGCGCGGCTCGAAGCGCAAGGCCTGTTCGATGCCGGGCGCAAGCGCGCGCTGCCGGCGTATCCGCGCGCGGTCGGCGTCGTCACCTCGCTCGGCGCGGCGGCGCTGCACGACGTGCTCACCGCGCTGGCGCGGCGCGCGCCGCAGGTTCGGGTCGTCGTCTACCCGAGCCTGGTGCAGGGTGCCGGCGCGCCGGCGGCGCTCGCCGAGGCGATCGAGCTCGCGTCACGCCGTGGCGAGGTCGATGCGCTGATCGTCTGCCGCGGCGGCGGCTCGCTCGAAGACCTCTGGGCGTTCAACGACGAACTTGTCGTGCGCGCGATCGTCGCCTGCGCAATGCCGGTCGTCTGCGGTGTCGGCCACGAGACCGACATCACGCTCGCCGACCTCGCCGCCGACCTTCGCGCGCCGACGCCGACCGCCGCCGCCGAGCTCGTCGCGCCAACCCGTGCGGCCTGCCTGAATGTGCTCGACGCGTTTGGTGCGTTGTTGCAGCGGCGCGTCCACGATGCGCTCGACACCCAGGCGCAGCGGCTCGACCGCAGCGCGCTGCGGTTGGCGCGGCCGGGGCAGGTCGTGCGCCAACAAGGCCAGCGGCTCGCGCTGCTCGGGCATCGGCTGGCGTCGCACCTGCCGCGCGCCATGCAGGCTCAGCAGGCGCGCCTGGTGCAGACCGATGCCGAGCTGCGTCGGACGGTCGACGTGCGGCTCGCCGGGCAGCGCCAACGGGTCGATGCGCTCGCGGCGCGGCTGCGTGCGCTCGATCCGCAGCGGGTGCTCGCGCGCGGCTACGCGTGGCTCGGCGATGGCCACGGCCGGCCCGTGGCGTCGGTGCGGCAGCTCGCGCCCGGCTCGGTCTTGCAGGCCGTGCTGCACGACGGATCGGCCGACGTGGTGGTCACGAAGGTGCAGGGTCGGACGAGTGGCTGAGGTGCTGTGGGTGATCGCCGCGCGCAGCGACGCCGCCGCGCCAAGCTGCCTACAATCTCGAATCTCCCCCAACCACCCGGAAAAGGTTCACGATGGAACACACCCTGCCCGCATTGCCTTTCGCCCACGACGCCCTGGCCCCGGCGATGAGCAAGGAGACGCTCGAGTACCACCACGACAAGCACCACAACGCTTATGTGACGAACCTGAACAACCTGCAGAAGGGCACGGAGTTCGAGTCGATGACCCTCGAAGAGATCATCAAGAAGGCGAGCGGTGGCATCTACAACAATGCGGCCCAGGTCTGGAACCACACGTTTTTCTGGAGTTGCATCAAGCCCGCTGGTGGCGCCGAGCCGAAGGGCGCGCTGGCCGACGCGATCAACGCGAAGTGGGGCAGCTACGCCGCTTTCAAAGAAGCGTTCACGAAGAGCGCGGTCGGCAACTTCGGCTCGGGCTGGACCTGGCTGGTCAAGAAGGCCGACAGCACGGTCGACATCGTCAACATGGGCGCTGCCGGCACACCGCTGACGACCACCGACAAGGCGTTGTTGACGATCGACGTCTGGGAACACGCCTACTACATCGACTTTCGCAACGTGCGCCCGAAGTACTGCGAGACTTTCCTCACCTCGCTGGTGAACTGGGAGTTTGCGGAGAAGAACTTCGCGTAACGCGGTCAGCGCTTGAAAGGTCCGCCCTGGACCTTCATGCCGGCCTTGATGCCGCGCTTGGCGAACCAGCCGTCGTTCATCTCGAGCACGTAGCGCACTTCTTTGGTCGAGCAGTGGCTGTCGAGCGTTTGCGGCTTCATGTTGTCGATGTTCGCGATGCTGCCGTCGTCGGCAATGAATGCGATCGACAGCGGCAGCTGCGTATTCTTCATCCAGAAGCATTGCTCACCAGCGCGATCGAAGATGAACAGCATCCCGTCGTTGGTCGGCATCGACGTGCGGAACATCAGGCCGATGGCGTGCTCCTGCGGTGACTGCGCCACCTCGACGTTCATCACATGCATGCCGGCGCTCAGCTTGATCGTCGAGAGTTTTTGCGGCCCCTCCTGCGCGGACGTGGCGCCTGCAGCCGAGACGAACGCGAGCGAGGCGAGGGCAGTGCGCAGGAGAGCGAGAAGGGTCATGGCGGCGGCAGCGAAGTGATGGCTGGATTATTAACGCGCGTCATGGCGCAACCGGCCGACAAGGGTGGCGGCATAGAATCGAAAACCATTCCCGACCACCGGAGCGTCATCCCATGTACCAGCACATCAAAGTGCCCGAAGGCGGGCACAAGATCAGCGTCAACGCCGATTTCTCGCTCAACGTGCCCGACCACCCGATCATCCCGTTCATCGAGGGCGACGGCACCGGTGCCGACATCACGCCGGTGATGATGAAGGTGGTCGACGCGGCCGTGGCCAAGGCCTATGGCGGCAAGAAAAAGATCCACTGGATGGAGGTCTACGCCGGCGAAAAGTCGACCAAGGTCTACGGCCCCGATGTGTGGCTGCCGCCCGAAACGCTGGCGGCGGTGAAAGACTACGTCGTCTCGATCAAAGGCCCGCTGACCACGCCGGTGGGCGGCGGCATCCGCTCGCTGAACGTCGCGCTGCGCCAGGAGCTCGATCTCTACGTCTGCCTGCGCCCGATTCAGTATTTCACCGGCGTGCCCTCGCCGGTGAAGGCGCCCGAGAAGACCAACATGGTCATCTTCCGCGAGAACTCGGAAGACATCTACGCCGGTATCGAATTCGAGTCGGGCAGCGACAAGGCCAAGAAGCTGATCAAGTTCCTCATCGAGGAAATGGGCGTCAAGAAGATCCGCTTCCCGAACACCTCGGGCATCGGCATCAAGCCGGTCTCGAGCGAAGGAACCGAGCGGCTCGTGCGCAAGGCGATCCAGTACGCGGTCGACAACGACAAGTCGTCTGTCACGCTGGTGCACAAGGGCAACATCATGAAGTTCACCGAAGGTGGCTTCCGTGACTGGGGTTACGCGCTGGCGCACAACGAGTTCGGCGCCGAGCCGATCGACGGTGGCCCGTGGATGAAGTTCAAGAACCCGAAGTCGGGCAACGAGATCGTCATCAAGGACGTGATCGCCGACGCCTTCCTGCAGCAGATCCTGCTGCGCCCGGCCGAGTATTCGGTGATCGCGACATTGAATCTGAACGGCGACTACGTGTCGGACGCGCTCGCCGCGCAGGTCGGCGGCATCGGCATCGCACCGGGTGCGAACCTCTCGGATTCGATCGCGATGTTCGAGGCCACCCACGGCACAGCGCCGAAATACGCCGGAAAAGACTACGTCAACCCAGGTTCCGAGATCCTGTCGGCCGAGATGATGCTGCGCCACATGGGCTGGCTGGAAGCGGCCGACCTGATCATCAGCTCGATGGAAAAATCGATCCTGTCGAAAAAGGTGACCTACGACTTCGCGCGGTTGATGGAGGGCGCGACGCAAGTGTCTTGCTCCGGATTCGGTCAGGTGATGATCGACCACATGTGAGCTCCGCGGCGCCATGCTTGAGCGAACTCAGTGGCGCCTGCCTCTTTCGTCGCCCGAGTGCGAAGGGGTTTACAGCGGATCACCGGCACCGATGCCGAGCCGGCTCGATCGGCGCAGGCGCAGCGCGTTGGAGATGACCGAGAACGAACTCAGGCTCATGGCGAGTGCCGCGATCATCGGCGACAGCAGCCAGCCGGTGAACGGGAACAGCACGCCTGCGGCCAACGGCACGCCGAGGGCGTTGTAGACGAAGGCGAAGCCGAGGTTCTGCTTCATGTTGGCGATGGTTTCTTCGGAGATCGCGCGCGCCTGGGCGATGCCGCGCAGGTCACCCTTCACCAGCGTGACCTGGGCGCTGTTCATCGCCACATCGGTGCCGGTGCCCATCGCGACGCCCACGTCGGCCTTGGCGAGCGCCGGTGCGTCGTTGATGCCGTCGCCGGCCATCGCGACGACACGGCCCTCGCGCTGCAGCTTGTCCACCAATGCCAGCTTGTCGGCGGGCTTGACCTCGCCGTGCACTTCGTCGATGCCCAGCCTCGCCGCCACCGCCTTGGCCGTCGTCAGGCCATCGCCGGTGGCCATGATGACGCGCATGCCGGAGGCCTTCAGCGTGGCGAGTGCCTCCAACGTGCTGGCTTTGATGGGGTCGGACACGGCCAGCAACCCGGCCGCCTGGCCATCGACCGCCAGCATCATCACGCTGGCGCCCTCGGCGCGCAGCGCTTCGGCTTGCACCGTCAGCGACTCGACAGAAACGCCCAACTGCATCATCAGCGCCGCGTTGCCCAGCGCCAACTTCTTGCCGCCCACGCTGCCCTGCACGCCGATGCCGGTGCTGGACTAGAAGCCCTCGGCCTTGTCGAGCGCGAGCCCTCGCTCTCGGGCCGCCTTGACGATGGCATCTGCCAACGGATGCTCGCTGCCTTGGTCGAGGCTCGCCGCCAGGCGCAGCACCTCGTCCTCGGCAAATCCCGCTGCGGGTA
>JANMWQ010000301.1:0-3322 GCA_031394085.1 Rhizobacter sp.
GGCACGGTGATCGGCGGCGTGCTGGTCGACAGCGGGCAGTTCGACTGGGCCGCAGCGAACGCGAAGCACGGCCGGTTCGAAGAGCTCACCCAGCCTTACGACGGCTTCCACGGCATGGTGTTCAGCGAGGAGAGCAGCGTCGGCGCGTTCTTGTTGCGCGCGCGCCGCGAGGGCCTGCGCGACTTCGGCGCTTGCATGAGCCCGCACACCGCGTGGCTGATCCTGCAAGGCATCGAGACGCTGCCGCTGCGCATGGCGCGGCATGTGGAGAACACGCGCAAGATCGTTCAGTTCCTGGTCGCGCAGGGACAAGTCGCGCGCGTCGGCTACCCCGAGCTCGAATCGCACCCGAGCCACGCGCTCGCCAAGAAGTTGCTGCCACGTGGCTGCGGTTCGATCTTCAGCTTCGACCTGCGTGGCTCGCGCCAGCAGGGCGTGGCGTTCATCGAGGCGCTGAAGATCTTCTCGCACCTCGCGAACGTCGGCGATTGCCGCTCGCTCGTGATTCACCCGGCATCAACGACGCACTTCCGCATGGACGACGCCGCGCTGGCGCAGGCCGGCATCACGGCCGGCACGATCCGGCTCTCGATCGGGCTCGAAGACGCCGACGACCTGATCGACGACCTCAAGCGCGCGCTGAAAGTCGCCGCGAATTTGCCGAACGCGGCGGCCGGCTGATGGAACTCACCGTCGACACGCCCGAAGGCAAGGCCGTCGCTTATGCCTACACCGGCGGCAAGGCCTTCGACGCCGCCCTGCCGTGCGTCGTCTTCATCCACGGTGCGCGGAACGACCACAGCGTCTGGACGCTGCTCGCACGCTGGTTCGCGCACCATGGCCACGGCGTGCTCGCGTTCGACCTGCCGGGCCATGGGCGCAGCTTGGGTCCGCCGCTGGCGAGCGTCGAGGCGGCGGCCGATTGGGTGCTCGCCGCGCTCGATGCGGCGGGTGTGGCAAGCGCGGCGCTGGTCGGCCACAGCATGGGCTCGCTGATCGCATTAGAGGCCGCATCGCGTGCGCCGGCTCGGGTATCGAAGCTGGTGATGGTCGGCACGGCCTGCCCCATGAAGGTCTCCGATGCGCTGCTCGACACCGCGCGCGACGCACCGCTGCGTGCGATCGACATGGTCAACGCGTTCTCGCATTCCGGCTTCGCTGCCAAGCCCTCGTACCCCGGGCCTGGCAGCTGGCTGCATGGCGCCGACCGCGCGCTGATGCGCCGGGTGCAAGCCGGCCAGACGGCGGTGAACCTGTTCCACCACGACTTCGGCGTCTGCAACGCCTATGCCGGCGGCTTCGGTGCAGCGGCGCAGGTGCGGTGTCCGGCGCACCTCGTTCTCGGCGACCGCGACCGGATGACGCCACCCCGGCAGGCGCGCGAAATCACTCAGGCCTTGAAGGCGCAGGTGCACACCGTGCCGGCCGGCCATGCGCTGATGTCGGAAGCGCCCGATGCGGTGCTGGCCGCATTGCGCAGCGCATTGCACTGACCCGACCCGGGCGACCCATGTTTGCCGCCGACGACGCCCGAATTACACCCATCGAACGACTCGTCAAGACTCAGGTCGCGGCGATCTCGGTGGTACCGGGCACACCCTCGGTCTTCAGCAGCATCCGGATCGAACCCGGAACCCCTGTCGTCGGCACGGCCAGAAGCAGCAAGTCCTTGTTGCTCGCGAAGGTCATCTGGCCCTTGAACAGGATCGTCTTGGTGCCGGCTGCGGTCACGGTCAGCTGATACGTGCCGGCAGAAATGTCGACCGAATCCTGCCCGGGTGCAGGCCCGCTCGTACTGACCGCCGTGCCGGCGATCCTTGGGCTGGCGGATGCGATGTCGGCACCGGGCACACCCATGTAGATGTCGAGGCCGCCGGCGTTGTAGGCGCCGTTCATCAGACGCATGCGGGTGCTGTCGCTGGTCAGCGGCTTGTTGTACGGGTCGGTGATCAGGTAGGCGCCGCTCGCCGTCGCCGAGGTGTCGAGCGCGACGATCGTGTACCTCGTGCCTCGCTGCGGGTCGATCGACACACTGCCGATCGGGGCGCCGCCGACCGCCGTCTTGACCGACCAATCGGCAACGCTGAAGGCGACGTCGAAATAGTTCGATGCGAAGCCGTAGCCGGCGTTGGTCGCGTCGCCTTGCGGCACCGTGCCGCGGTAGAGCGTGACCTGCGGGCTGCTGACCGATACGTCCACGAAGCGCACCACAGGGTCTGCCACGTCGAGCCGGTCTTCGGTATCGCCGCCGCCACAGGCAGTCAGGGCAGCCAAGGGCAGCGAGGCGAGCAACAATTTGCGGAGCAGTTTCATGGGTGCGCTTTCGAAAGGTCCAGAACATTCGACCTTAGAAGCCGGACGAGGCCGGGACTGTCGGCATGCGCACACGATCTTTGTCGGCCGATGGTCAGCCCGGCTGTCGGAGGCGGCCTTGCGCGGATTCGCACCGTTACGAAATCGGCGCGAACTCAGACGTCCAGCAACTCCTGCACAGTCATCGTGTCGAACCCGGCGCGGTGCCACAAACCGCGCGATGCCGGCGAGGGCTCGAGCAGCAGTTGCGCGAGCAATGGCTGCGCCGGCGTGCGCGCGAGGTCGCACAGCAGCACGAAGCGCGGGTCGTGCGGCTCTTCGAGGCGGCCGACCCAATCGAATTGCTGCAGCGTCTCGATGATCGGCTCGGTCTGCAGCGGGTCGGTGCGGAGCGCCGCGGCGAGCTGGCCACCGCTCAGGCCGCGATCGCCGATCGCGTGCGCCCGGGCGAGCTCGCGCAGCACCGCGAGTGCCAATTGAAGGCGCGCGCCGGGGCCGTCGGGCCAGCGCGTCACGCGCATCTGCAGGCTGGGCGCGTAGGCGGCCACCACCGCGCCGAGCAACACGATGACCCAGGCGAAGTAGATCCAGACCAGCAGGATGGGCACCGCCGCGAGCGCGCCGTAGATCACCGTGTAGGTGGGCACCGTTTGCAAGTACCAGCTCAGCAGCTTCTTCGCGAGCTCGAAGCCGAGCGCCGCGAACGCGCCGCCGGCGATCGCATGGCGCCAGCGCACGTGCGTGTTCGGCACGTAGTGAAAGAGCCCGGCGAACGCAGCGACGAGCAACAAGAACTCGAGCACGCCGAGCAGCAGCGCCACGCCGCCGGGCATCACGCGGACGAACCCCTGCGAGGCCGACAGCGCGTACGAGGTCAGGCTCAGGCTGACCCCGAGCACCAGCGGGCCGAGCGTGGCCGAGGCCCAGTAGACCAGCACGCGCTGCGCGATCGGGCGCGGCGTGCGCACGCGCCAGATCGCGTTGAGCGTGCGGTCGATCGTCAGCATCA
>JANMWQ010000303.1:0-2742 GCA_031394085.1 Rhizobacter sp.
CCATCACCGCGCCTTGCGAGAAGCCGGCCAGCGCGGTGCGCTCCCAGGCCATGCCGAAGCGTTGCTGCAGCGCGCGCACGGTCGCGATGAACGCCGGCAGCGCGGTGGCCACGCGGCCCGGGCGATTGGCTTCGTCGACGCGGCGAATCGAGAACCACTGCCGTTCATCTCGCTCACTCGCCTTGTCGCCGATGGCGTCGGCGATGACCGCATCGAAGCGGTCGGGCGCATTCAGGCACAGCACGGCCGCTTGGCGGTACTCGCGGATCAGGCGCTGCGCGAGCGGCAGCATGCTCTCGGCGCTGGCGCCGACGCCGTGGAACAGCAGGTAGAGCAACTCGGGCGGCCCGTGTTCGGGCAGGTGGGCGAGGGCAGACGTGTGCATGGCGGCGCGCAGCGATTGATCGAGTCGCCGAGTTGACCACGGCGGGGCGATGGCCCCGGGCGGGCCGCCGAAATGCCGCAAGAAATTGCCGCAGAATCGGCTCGCCCTTTCCCGGGGTCTTTCGCAACGATCGCAACGATCATCAGGAGACGGCTTGGAGCTTTCGATCAACGGCCAGACGCGCACGCTCAGCAGTGCAGCAGTCGACCCGAACATGCCCTTGCTGTGGGTGCTGCGCGATGTGTTGAACCTGACCGGCACCAAATTCGGCTGCGGTGTCGCGGCCTGCGGCGCGTGCACGGTGCAGGTCGACGGCGCTGCCGTGCGCTCGTGCGTGACGCCGCTCTCGGCGGTCGTCGGCAAGCGCATCGTCACGATCGAGGCGCTCGGCCGCGCCGATCGGCCGCACCCGCTGCAGACCGCGTGGACCCTGCACCAGGTGCCGCAGTGCGGCTACTGCCAGAGCGGCATGCTGATGGCCGCGGCCGCGCTGCTTGCGAAGAATGCGAACCCGAGCGATGCCGACATCGATGCGGCCATCACCAACCTCTGCCGCTGCGGTACCTACCCGCGCATCCGCGAGGCGATCAAGACGGCGGCCGCCGCGATGCGCGGCGCTGCGGCACCTGCACTGAAACCCGCCTCGGCCCGAAACGCATGAAGCGGCGCACGCTCATCCTCAGCGGGCTCGGTTCGGCCGCTGCACTCGTCGTCGGCTGGGGCGTGATGCCGCCGCGCAGCCGGCAGGGCGGCGCCGACACGATGCCGGTCGTGGGCGGCGAAGTCGGCCTGAACGGCTGGATCAAGGTCGCCGCCGCCGACGGCCACATCGTGCTCGCGATGAACCGCAGCGAGATGGGTCAAGGCGTGCACACCGCGCTCGCGATGCTCGTTGCCGAAGAGCTCGACGTGGCGCTCGACAAGGTGCGGCTCGTGCAGGCGGGCCCCGAGAAGCTCTACGGCAACGTCGCCGGCTTCGTCGCCGCGTTGCCGTTCCACCCGGCCGATAGCGAACCCGGCCGCGAAACCCGCACCGTCGCGACCGGGCGGTGGCTGATCGCCAAGGTCGCGCGCGAACTCGGCATCAACATGACCGGCGGCTCGTCGACCGTCGCCGATGCGTGGGACGTGCTGCGCCTGGCCGCGGCCACCGCGCGCGCGCAACTGCTGGGCGCGGCCTCGCTCGAATGGCGGCTGCCGGCGGTCGAGTTGGTCGTGACGAACGGCGTGATCAGCCACCCGTCGGGCCCGCAAGGCCACTACGGGCTGTTCGCAAAAGCCGCGGCGGCCATGCCCTCTGGCAACGTGACCTTGAAGACCGCGAAGCAGTGGACGCTGATCGGCACCGCAGCGCCGCGCATCGACCTGCAAGCCAAGATCGACGGCACGGCGCAGTTCGGCATCGACGTGCGGCTGCCCGATCAGCTCTATGCCGTGGTGCGCCACGTGCCGGCGCTCGGCGGCAGCTTCGGCGCGGTGAATGTCGACGCGGCGCTGAAGCTGCCGGGCGTCGAACGCGTCGTGCGGCTCGGCACCTATGCCGGATCGACCGATGCGCTCGCGGTCGTCGGCCGCACGTACTGGCACGCGCAGCAGGGCGCGCAGGCGCTGCAGTTCGAGTGGCGCGCGCCACCGGCGGGTGCGGTCGACAGCGTGGCCATCGATCAAGCACTGGAGCGCGCCGCGCGCGAGGCGGCGCAGTCCGGCGGCGGCTTCGCGTTCTACAGCCGTGGCGATGTGAACGACGCGGCCAAGAGCGCGGCGCGGCCGTTCGAGCAGGTCTACCGCGCGCCCTACCTTGCGCACGCGACGATGGAGCCGATCAACTGCACCGCACGCGTGGCCGACGGCAAGGTCGAGGTTTGGGCGCCGACGCAGATGCCGAGTGCCGCGCGTGCGGCGGCAGCGCGCGTTGTGGGCGTCGATGCAGACGCGGTGACCGTGCACGTCACCTACCTCGGCGGTGGTTTCGGCCGGCGCCTCGATGTCGATTTCGTCGGTCAGGCCGTGCGCATCGCGCTGGAAACCGGCGGCCGGCCAGTGCAGTTGATCTGGCCGCGCGAAGAAGACATCACGCATGATTTCTATCGCCCCGCCGGCGTGGCCGTGATGCAGGCCAGCCTCGACGCGCAAGGCATGCCGACCGGCCTGGCCATCACGAGCGCCGGCGATGCGATCACGCCGCGCTGGCTCGAGCGCGGCCTGCCCGCGCTCGCCGGCCCGGTCGACACGCCCGACAAGACCACCAGCGAAGGCCTGTTCGACCAGCCTTACGGCATCGCGAACCAGCGCATCGGGCACGTCGCGACGAAGAGCGGCGTGCCGGTGGGCTTCTGGAGATCGGTCGGCCATTCGCA
>JANMWQ010000333.1:0-4125 GCA_031394085.1 Rhizobacter sp.
TTCGACAGGCTTCCTTCGACAGGCTCAGGACGAACGGGGAAATTAGATGGCAACAACGATGCTCAAGGTCACGGGCTTGAAGGTCGCCTACGGCGGCATCCAGGCCGTCAAAGGCGTGACGTTCGAGGTGGGCGAGGGCGAACTCGTCAGCCTGATCGGCGCGAACGGCGCCGGCAAGACGACGACGCTGAAGGCGATCACCGGCATCCAGCCCGCGGTCGGTGGTGACATCGAGTACCTCGGCAAGTCGATCAAGGGCCAGGGACCGTGGGATCTGGTGAAGCAAGGCCTGGTAATGGTGCCCGAGGGCCGTGGCACGTTCACGCGCATGACGATCACCGAGAACCTGCAGATGGGCGCGTTCATCCGCACCGACAACGCGCAGATCGAGGTCGACATCGACAAGGTGTTCGCGATCTTCCCGCGCCTCAAAGAGCGCCGCAATCAGCTCGCCGGCACGATGAGCGGCGGCGAGCAACAGATGCTCGCGATGGGCCGCGCGCTGATGGCGCAGCCCAAGGTGTTGCTGCTCGACGAGCCCTCGATGGGGCTGAGCCCGATCATGGTCGACAAGATCTTCGAGGTCGTCGACGACATTCACCGGCGCGGCACGACCGTGCTGCTGGTCGAGCAGAACGCGAGCCGCGCGCTGCAACTGGCCTCGCGCGGCTATGTGATGGATTCGGGCGAAGTCACGATGAGCGGCGATGCGAAGCAGCTGCTCAATGACCCGAAAGTCCGCGCCGCTTATTTAGGCGAGTAACTGTTGTTCCATCGCCCCGGCAGCCGCCGGGCGTCAGAAGGCCGGGCGATACAATTCGCCGGCCATGAACTTGCCCCTTTACATGCCTTTGCGCATTGAGTTTCGCGACCCCGAGGGTCGGGCCGCGTGAGCGTCGCTGTCGAGCCGCACAGTGTCGTTGCGCCCGAACCGCTGCTCTTTCATCGGTTGCGGCTCGCGGCCGGCGACGCGGCACCTGCCGCACTCGGCGGCCGCCGTGTCGGGCCGGGCGCCGAGTCAGTGCACGCCGCATTGCTGGCGCCGGCCGGCGCGGTGTTCGATGCCTGGGCCAGCGCTGCACCTTCCGAAGCGCGCCGCCACGGCTGTGTGCGGTTCGCGACCGATGGCCATTGGCTGCACGGCTTCGCCGAGGTCGAAGACGGCGCGTTGGGCCTTCGAGAAGCGTCATACCGCGCCTACAAGGATTTGTTCGAGGTGCTCGCCGCAAACGTCTGCCCGAGCCTGCTGCGGGTGTGGAACTACCTCGCCGACATCAACCGCGAAGCAGACGGCAGCGAGCGCTATCGCCAATTCAACGTCGGTCGGCAGCAGGCCTTCATCGAAGCGCGTCGCAGTGCCTTCGAGGGCGCGCCGGCGGCGAGCGCGCTCGGCACACGAGACGGCCCGTTGCGCGTCTACTTTCTGGCCGGTCGCCAACCGCCGCTGGCGATCGAGAACCCGCGCCAGGTCAGCGCCTACCGTTATCCCGCCACCTACGGTCCGCGCAGCCCGAGCTTCTCGCGCGCGGCGCTGGTCGATGTGGGCGGTGGTCGCAGCGCGCTCTTCATTTCGGGCACCGCGAGCATCGTCGGCCATGCCAGCCTGCATGTCGGCGATGTGCGCAAGCAGACCGAAGAGAGCCTGCTCAACATCGCGACCTTGCGGCGGGTCGCTGCCGAACGTGCGGGCGTGGGCTTCGCGGCCGATGCGTTGATCTACACGGTCTACGTGCGCGATCCGGCGAACCTCGCGGTCGTGCGCGAGGTCTTCGAGCGCGAGGTCGGCACCGGCAGCGCGGCCGCGCATGAAGCGATTTACCTGCAGGCCGACATCTGCCGCGCCGACCTGCTCGTCGAAATCGAAGCGCATGGGTTCGCACACACCGGAGTCATTGCATGATCGTTCGCAGCCTGATGTTCGTGTTGGCTGGCGCATTCAGCGCTGCCGTGTTCGCGGCCGACCAGCCGATGGAGCCCGGCCCCGATGTCGACGCCGGTCTGAACCCGGGTGCGAACGGTCAAACGCGGCGCCCGTTGTGGGAGCTCGGCCTCGGCGTTGCCGGCCTGCGCCTGCCCGACTACCTTGGCTCCGACCAGAGCCGCTTCTATGCGCTGCCGCTGCCCTACATCGTCTACCGCGGCACCTGGTTGAAGGCCGACCGTGACGGCGCGCGCGCGCTGCTGTTCAATTCGCAGCGCGTCAAGGTCGACGTGAGCGTCGCCGCGTCGACACCTACGCGCCGCCGAAACGACGACTCGAACGACGCCCGCGCGGGCATGCCGAACCTGAAGGGCACCTTCGAGCTCGGCCCGAACCTCAACGTCACGCTCGCGAGTTCGCTCAAAGACCGCTGGAAGCTCGACCTGCGCTTGCCGGTGCGTGGCGCGATCTCGGTCGAACGCTCGCCGAGATTCGTCGGCGCCACGTTCTCGCCGAATCTCAACCTCGATCTCGGCGGTGTCGGCGGCGGCTGGAACTTCGGTGCGCTGACCGGACCCGTCTTTGCCGACCGCAAGTTCCACCAGTACTACTACGGCGTCGACGCCCCGTACGCGACCGCCAATCGCCCTGCTTATCGGGCGCACGGCGGCTATGCCGGCTGGCGCGCTGTCGCGGCCACTTCGCGCCGCTTCGGCAACATGTGGGTCGGTGGCTTCGTGCGCTATGACAACTTGCGCGGCGCCGCGTTCGACGACAGCCCGCTCGTGCGCCGCACCTCGGCGGTCACGTTCGGCCTGGGCGTGTCGTGGATTCTGGCCACATCGTCCGAGCTCGTTTCGGCGTCGGACTGAGGTGCTGTTTGATTTTTCTGCGGCGCCTGTTCCAGGGCTTCCTGTTCTACGTCTTGCTCGCGCACCTGGGTGCGATGTCGCTGACCTGGAACCTCGTCAGCCTGCTGCTCTACCCGTTCTTGACGCGCGAGCAGGGCGTGGTCGTCGGGCGCGCGGCGATCTCGTCGGTGTACCGCGGGTTCTGGTCCTGCGCGCAGTGGCTCGGGCTGATGCGCATCGACTGCACCGCGCTCGACGTGCTCAGCCGTGACGCCGGCCTGATCATCGCGGCCAACCACCCGAGCATGCTCGACGCGCTGCTCGTGATCGCGCGCGTGCCGCGCGGCATCTGCATCATGCGGTCGAGCCTCATGCGCAATCCGTTCCTAGGCGCGGGCGCGCGGCTTGCGCGCTACATCCGCAACGAGCCGCCGCGCGGCATGATCCGCAGCTGTGTCGCGAACCTGAAGGCAGGTGGCCAGCTCGTGCTGTTCCCGGAAGGCACGCGCACCGTACGGGCGCCGATCAACCCGTTTCGACCCGGCATCACGCTGATCGCGCACATGGCCGGCGTGCCGATCCAGACCGTGTTCATCGAGTCTGCGTCGCCGTACCTCGGCAAGGGCTGGCCGATCTGGCGCACGCCGCAGTTCCCGGTGGTCTTCAACGTGCGCCTGGGTGCGCGCTTTGCGCCCGAGGCTGACCACCAGGGTTTGCTCAAACGGCTCGAAGCCTATTTCACCGAAGAATTGCGGTGATGACGAGTCCCGAAGTCGGTGCAGCTGCGCTCACCCACCTGCTGCTGATCCCAAGCTACAACACCGGCGCGACCGTCTACGAGACGGTGCGTGCCGCGCGCGCGCAGTGGAGTCCCGTGTGGGTCGTCACCGACGGCAGCACCGACGGCACGCCCGCCGGCCTGCGCGCGATGGCCGCCATCGACCCCGGGCTGACGCTGATCGAACTGCCCGCCAACGCCGGCAAGGGCGCTGCCGTGCTGCACGGCTTGCAGGCGGCGCGCGCCGCCGGTTTCACGCACGCGCTGACGATGGATTCCGACGGCCAGCACCCGGCCGAACTGATCCCGGCGTTCATGCGCCTGTCGATCCGTCACCCCGAAGCGATGGTGCTCGGCCGCCCGGTGTTCGACGCCTCGGCGCCGCTGTTGCGCGTGCGCGGTCGGCGCGTCTCGAACTGGTGGACGAATCTGGAGACGCTTGGCGCCGGCATCGACGATTCGCTGTTCGGCTTTCGCGTCTACCCGGTCGCCGACCTGATCGCGGTGATGCGCCGCCAGCCCTGGATGCGCCGCTTCGACTTCGACACCGAAGCCGTCGTGCGGCTCGCGTGGCG
>JANMWQ010000351.1:0-2161 GCA_031394085.1 Rhizobacter sp.
CCGACGCTGCTCTCGCTGATCGACACCTGCCGCACCGGCATGGGCTCGCGCGCGCTGCGCCACTGGCTCACGCACCCGATGCGCGAACGGCGTGCGGCAACGCAGCGGCACGACGCCATCGACGCGCTGCACTCCGCGCGCGTGAGCGCGGGTGTCGAGGGACTTCGCGATGCGCTGCGCGGCGTCAGCGATGTCGAGCGCATCACCGCCCGCGTCGCGCTGCGCCAGGTGCGCCCGCGCGAACTCGCCGGTCTGCGCGCGACGCTGCAGGCGCTGCCCGCGCTGCGCGAGCAGGTGCCGCTCGGTGAGGCAACGCTGCTCGACATGCTCGGCGAGGCGCTGACGCCGCCGGGCGACATCCTCGAACTCCTCGCCGACCGAATCGCCGACGAGCCCGCCGTGCTGCTGCGCGACGGTGGCGTGATCGCGCCCGGCTTCGACGCCGACCTCGACGAACTGCGCGGCATCGGCGCGAACTGCGATGCGTTTTTGCTCGAACTCGAAGCCCGCGAGCGCACGCGCACCGGCATCGCGAACCTGCGCGTGCAATTCAACAAGGTGCACGGCTTCTACATCGAGGTCACGCAGGGCCAAGCGAGCAAGGTGCCGGCCGACTACCAACGCCGCCAGACGCTGAAGAACGCCGAGCGCTTCATCACGCCGGAGTTGAAGACCTTCGAGGACAAGGCGCTGTCGGCGCACGACCGGGCGCTGGCGCGCGAGAAGCTGTTGTACGAGCAACTGCTCGATCGGCTGCAGCAGCACATCGAGCCGCTTTCTGCGCTGGCCCGCGCGCTCGCCAGCATCGACGCGCTCGCCGCGCTCGCCGAGCGCGCGACCACGCTCAACTGGTGCCGCCCCGAGTTCGTCCGCGAACCCTGCATCCGCATCGAAGCCGGCCGGCACCCGGTCGTCGAGGCGCGCTTGATGGAAACCGGCGCCGGCAACTTCATCGCGAACGACTGCAAGCTCGACGCCGCGCAGAAAATGCTCGTGATCACCGGCCCGAACATGGGCGGCAAGAGCACGTTCATGCGGCAGGTGGCGTTGATCGCGCTGCTCGCGGCGATGGGCTCGTTCGTGCCGGCGCGCGCCTGCCGGCTCGGGCCGATCGACGCCATCCACACCCGCATCGGCGCGGCCGACGACCTGGCCAACGCGCAGTCGACCTTCATGCTCGAGATGCTAGAAGCCGCCGCAATCATCCACGGCGCGACCGAGCATTCGCTGGTGCTGATGGACGAGATCGGGCGGGGCACATCGACCTTCGACGGCCTCGCGCTCGCCAGCGCCATCGCCAGCCACCTGCACGACAAGACACGCGCGTTCACGCTGTTCGCGACGCACTACTTCGAGCTGACCGAGTTGCCCGTGAAGCACGACCGCGCGCTGAACATGCACGTCTCGGCGGCAGAGAGCGGCGACGACATCGTGTTCCTGCACGAGCTGCAGCCCGGCCCGGCGAGCCGCAGCTATGGCGTGCAGGTGGCGCGCCTCGCGGGCATGCCGGCGAGCCTGCTGCGTCAGGCGCGCGCAACGCTCGAAGTGCTCGAGACCAGCAAGCACGCGGCCGATGCACAAATCGACCTGTTCGCCGCGCCGCCGCCCGCGCCGCATGCAGAAATATCGAAGCTCGACGCGGCCGTGGCCGCACTCGACCCCGATATGCTCTCGCCCAAAGAGGCGCTCGCCGCACTCTACGAACTCAAATCCCTGTTGGGAAAATCACAATGACCTACTGCGTAGGCATCAAGCTCGACGCCGGGCTGGTGTTCATGTCCGACTCGCGCACCAACGCGGGCCTCGACCAGATCAGCACCTACCGCAAGATGATGGTGTACGAGAAGCCGGGCGAGCGCTTCATGGTGATGCTCTCGGCGGGCAACCTGTCGATCAGCCAGTCGGTGCGCGAGATCCTGCAGGTCGAGAAGATCGAGGGCCCGAACGGCAATGCGATCACGATCTGGAATGCGAAGAGCATGTTCGACGCGGTGCGCGTGCTCGGATCCGCGGTGCGGCGCATCCACGAGCAGGACGGCGCAGCCCTCGCCGCCGCCGGCGTCGACTTCAACGCGTCGATGATCTTCGGCGGCCAGATCGGCGGCGAGGCGATGCGCTTGTTCCTCGTCTACTCGGCCGGCAACTTCATCGAGGCGACGCG
>JANMWQ010000353.1:0-5971 GCA_031394085.1 Rhizobacter sp.
CATCCGAAGGAAACCGCCATGTTGCGAAACCTCAACGACTTGCAGGGCTATGCGCTGCGCGCGACCGACGGCGATGTCGGTATCGTGAAGGATTTCTACTTCGACGACGACCGTTGGGTCGTTCGTTACCTGGTGGTCGAAACCGGCACCTGGCTGTCGAGCCGCCGGGTGCTGATCTCGCCGGTCTCGCTCGGCGTGCCTGACCACGACGAGAAAGTCGTGCCGGTCTCGATCACGCGCGAGCAAGTGAAGAACAGCCCCGACATCGACACCGACAAACCGGTCTCGCGCCAGCACGAGGCCGACTACCTCGGCTACTACGGCTACCCGGTGTACTGGGACAGCATCGGCATCTGGGGCGCGGGCGGTATGCCCGGAACGATGCTCCCGGAAACGGTTCTCGCCCCGTCGGGCGTGGGCGTGCTCGAAGCCGACCGCGCGATCGCAGCCGAGGTGGCGGCGCGCCACCGCGACGACGACCCCCACTTGCGCGCCTGCAAGTCGGTCACCGGCCACCACATCAAGGCCGAAGACGGCGAGATCGGCCACGTGCAGGGCTTCATCGTCGACGAGCAGAGCTGGCAGATCCGCTACCTCGTGATCGACACCAGCAATTGGTGGATCGGGCACCAGGTGCTGGTGGCACCGCAGTGGATCAAGGAAGTGAGTTGGGCCGACCAGGTGGTCGCGGTGGCGATGACGCGCGACGCGATCAAGAGCGCGCCAGAGTGGACCGGCTCGATGCCACCCGACCGTGATCAGGAGGTCGACATCTACAAGCACTACGACCGCAGCGGCTATTGGTGATCGGCCAGCGGCCGCAGCCGCAGGCGGCTCTCGAAGCTGCGCGCTTCGCCAGTGACGGGGTCGGCGAACGCGAGACCGCGCGCCAGCAGTTGCAGCGGGCGAGCGTGGTCGTCGGTGTGCGCCGGCAGCAGTGTCGGATAGATGCGGTCGCCGACGATCGCGATGCCGAGTGCCGCGCAATGCACGCGCAGTTGATGGCGGCGGCCGGTGAGCGGCACCAGCCGATAGCTCGCCAGCGCGCCGTGGCGCTCGATGAGTTCGATCTGCGTTTGCGAGTTCGGCTCGCCCGCGATCTCGCACGTTCGCATGAAATGCGTCGGGTCGTCGCCGAGCCGGCTGCGGTGCGTGAGCGGCAGCGCCAGGTCGTCGCGCCAGGGCGCAACGCATTCGTAGTCTTTCTTCGCCAGGCGCTCCGCGAACAGGCGGTGATACGCGCCCCGCGTGGCCGGGTCGATCGAGAACAGCACCAGCCCGGCGGTCTCGCGGTCGATGCGGTGCACCGGTGCCAGCGTGTCGATGCCGAGCTTGCGTTTGAGCCGCACCAGCAGCGTTTCGTGCAGGTGGTCGCCGGAAGGCGTCACGGGCAGAAAGTGCGGCTTGTCGGCGACGACGATGTGGGCGTCGTGAAACAGCACGGTTTCGTTGAACGGCACGCGGGGTTCGTCGACCAACGCGCGGTAGTAGTAGACGCGCAGGCGCGGCTGATGCGCTCGTGTCAACGTGATCGCCACACCGTGCTCGTCGACCACCTCGCGAGCAGCGATGCGAGCGGCCCAGACCGATGCGGCAATCGCCGGAAAGCGGTGCGCGAGGAACTCGGCGATGGTCGGCCACGCGCCTTCTGGCAGCGCGACGCAACTCGGGCCGACGCCGTCGCGCGTGGGCAGCGGTGGCAGCGGCGATGGTGCGCGTCGCGCGCTCACTCGCCCGCGACGCCTGCGAGCCGCTGCGCGCGCTGCAGGCGCCAGGCTTCGTCGGCGTCACCGGCGTAGACATCGGCGGCCGTCGTCGGGGTCTCGTTCAACTGCGTGTCGAGCGCGATGCGGTTGTCGAACACGAAGCACTCGCCTTGCCAGTCGACCTGCTCGTCGGCCGGCCGATCCGGCGTCTCGGCCAGGTAGCGCAGGACGCCGCCTTCGAGCTGGTGCACCTCGAGGTCGAACGCGTCGTGCATCCAGGCGGCGGTCTTCTCGCAGCGGATGCCGCCGGTGCAGTACATCGCGACGCGCTGGCCCTGGGCCTTCCACGCGGGTGCGTTCGCCGCGATGAACGCCGGCAGGTCGCGAAAGTTGCCGACCTGCGGGTCGACCGCGCCCCTGAAATGGCCGAGCCGAAACTCGAAGCTGTTGCGGTTGTCGATCACGACCACGTCGTCGGCCGCGAGCAGCGCGCGCCATTGCACCGGATCGAGTTGCACGCCGGGTCGGCCGACCGCATCGACGTTATCGACACCGAGCGGCAGCACTTCGGCGCGCACATGCACCTTCATGCGCTGGAACGGCGGGGTGCGGCAGGCGCTGCGCTTGAATGCGATGCCTTCGAAGAAACCGTCGAGGCGCGGGTCGTCGCGCATGGCGTGCTCGAAGCGATCGAGCGCGGTCGCAGGCCCGGCCAGCATGCCGTTGATGCCTTCGTCGGCGAGCAGAACGCTGCCGAGCAGCTCGCTCGTCAATTCGCGCAACACCGCCGCGATGCGCGGCGCATCGCCGATGCGAACGAAGCGGTAGAACGCGATGTGAAAAAGCTCGGGGGTCGGCATGGAAACGGCGTCCGAAAGGGCGCTTTCAGGGCGTCGATTTTGCATGATGCATTCAGCGAAAGTAAAAACTTGGAGCGCTCCGCGAATGCACACTTGCGACACACTCGGTGGCATCCGATTCCTGCGACCCGATTCACCGAACCACGCGCGCCCATGCGACCACTGCTTGTCGAAGACGACCTCATGACCGGCCGCGCCGTTGGGCACGGCGGCGTCGGCTGCCGCCTCGCGGAATGAGGGCGCCTTCGATACGCCGCCAGCTGATGCTGTGGGTGCTGGGCGCCCTGTGCATCGGCGCGCCCGTGCTGGCGCTCGCAGCCTACTGGCTGACGCTGGGCGAGATCGACGAAGTGCTCAACGACAGCCTGAAGCAGACAGCGTTGCTGCTCGCCGATCGCGACCTGAGCGGCGCGATGGCGCCGGCACCCGGCGCCGCGCCGCTGGCGAGCGCCGACACCGAATCTCAGCTCGTCGCGATCGCGCGGCACACAGACGGGTCGCTGCTGTTCACCTCCGCGCCTCACCTGCAGCTGCGCTTCGACGCGCTACCTGGCAAGTCGATCCAGCGCGCGAACGGCGCGCAGTGGCACATCTTCACGGTGGTGCAGGGCGATCGCTTCGTTCAGGTCGCGCAGCCGACCGCTGTGCGCCGCGAAAGCGCGGCCGAATCGGCTTCGCAGCTGCTCGTGCCGCTGGTCGCGCTGATCGCTTCGATGGGCGGGATGCTGGTGATCGCGCTGCGGCGCGGCATGCGGCCGTTGGCGGCGGCCAACGAAGCGCTCGCGCGGCGCAGCGCGCGGTCGCTGGAGCCGCTCGACCTCTCGGGTGTACCGGTCGAGTTGCTGCCGGTGGCGCAAACGTTGAACGACCTGCTGCAACGGCTGGCGACTGCGTTTGCGGCGCAACGCAATTTCGTCGCCGACGCGGCGCACGAATTGCGCTCGCCGATCACGGCCCTGCAGTTGCAGGTGCAGATCCTCGAACGCAGCCGCGATCCGGCAAAACGCGCACTCGCCACCGTCGAACTTTCGGCCGGCATCGGACGAGCGCGCCGGCTGATCGAGCAGCTGTTGCAGCTCTCGCGTGCATCGGCCGACGACAACGGTGGCGACCTGCCTGCGCGCGAGCCGGTGCGGCTGGCCGAGCTGGTGCGCGCGGTCGTGGTGCGGCTGGCGGCCGAGGCCGAGCGTCGCGGCATCGATCTCGGCGCCGATGCACGCGTCGATGCGGTCGTGCAAGGTGATGCGGCGCAGCTCGATATCCTGCTGGGAAACCTGGTTGAAAACGCCTTGCGCTACACGCCGCGCGGCGGCATCGTCGACGTGGCCACCGACATGATCGACGGCGCGCCCGTGCTTCGCGTGATCGACAACGGGCCGGGAATCGCGTCGGCTGAGCGAGCCCGCGTTTTCGATCGCTTCTACCGCAGCCCGGATGCCGAGGCGGGCACCGTGCCGGGCAGCGGGCTGGGCCTGGCGATCGTCAAGTCGATCGCCGATCGGCACGGTGCCGTCACGTCATTGCACGACGGTCGTGCAGTGGCCGGGCAGAGCGCGGGTCTGGAAGTTCGCGTTGCATTCAGCGCGCCCAGCTGAGCTTGGCGTCCGGCTCTAGCAGTGCGCCGCAGCTCATCGCTGTGTGCGGCGGGTTATAGTGTGGCTCGAATGGATACACATATGTGTATCCAATTTAAGGAGCCTCACTTGTCGACCAAAGATTCCGGAATGCGCGTCCGCATCGAACGCGACTCGCGCGATGCATTCGTCCAAGCTTGCCAATCGCAGGGGCTGATCGCGGCCGAGGTGTTGCGCGACTTCATGCGCGGTTTCGCCGCCAAGCACTCGACCGAGCAAGCCATGCTGTTCGGCCAGACGAAGGCGCAACCATGATCGTGCTCAAAGCCGTGCAAGCCGAGTTGTTGGCCGCGATCCAGCGCGTGGCGGGCGTCGTCGAGCGTCGCCACACGCTGCCGATTCTGGCCAACGTGTTGCTGCGCAAGACCGGCTCCACGGTCGAGTTCACGACGACCGATCTGGAGCTGCAGATTCGCACCCGCGCCGAGCTCGGCGCTGGCAGCGACGACTTCGCGACCACCGTCAGCGCACGCAAGCTCGTCGACATATTGCGAGCGATGCCGGTCGACCAGATCGTGTCACTCGCCTCGAAGCAGACCCAGCTCACGCTACAAGGCGGCCGCAGCCGATTCACATTGCAGACGTTGCCGGCTGACGATTTTCCGCAGGTGCGCGAGGCCGCCGACTACGGCGCCGCTTTCGAGGTGCCGCAGGCGGTGCTGAAGGCCTTGATCGAGCAGGTGGAGTTCGCGATGGCGGTGCAAGACATCCGCTACTTTCTCAACGGGTTGCTGTTCATCGCCGACGGCACGGGCCTGACGCTGGTCGCGACCGACGGCAACCGCCTCGCGCTGGCCCGCGCCACGGTCGAGCGTGAGCTGCCGCACCAAGAGGTGATATTGCCGCGCAAGACGGTGCTGGAGTTGCAGCGCCTGCTGCGCGACAGCACCACGCGCGACCAGGCCGTGACGATTCGGTTCGCTGCGGCGCAGGCGACCTTCGCCTTCGACGGCATCGAGTTCATCACCAAGCTCGTCGAGGGCCGGTTCCCCGACTACAACCGCGTGATCCCAAAAGGCAATCGCAACACGCTCACGCTCGGCCGCGCGCCCTTGCTGGCAGCGCTGCAGCGCGTGGCGATCCTGACCAACGAGAAGTTCCGCGGCGTGCGGCTGACCCTCGCACCCGGCGCGCTGCGCGTCGCGTCGAGCAACGCACAGCAAGAAGAGGCCGACGAAGACATCGAGGTCGACTACGCCGGCGAGCCGATCGAGATCGGTTTCAACATCACCTACCTGCTCGATCTGCTGACCCAGACCGACGCAGATATGGTGACGCTCGAACTGCAGAACGCGCACTCGACCGTGCTGTTCACGTTCCTGGATCGGCCGGGGTTCCAGTACGTCGTGAGTCCAATGCGGCTGTGAGCCATCAAACGAGCGGCGCCAGCAGGCCGCGCAGATCGTCGGGGCTGAACTTGACGGCTGCCGCCGCGTCGCTGCCGAGCACGCCTGCGGCCAGCGCGGCCTTGCGGGCTTGCAGCGCGAGCATGCGTTCCTCGATGCTGCCTTCGACGACGAGCTTGTAGACGAACACCGGCTGGTCTTGCCCGATGCGGTGCGCGCGGTCGGTCGCCTGGCGCTCGACGGCAGGGTTCCACCATGGGTCGATGTGGATCACGGTGTCGGCCGCGGTCAGGTTCAGGCCGACGCCGCCGGCCTTCAGGCTGAGCAGGAAGATCGGTACTTCACGCGCCTGAAATCGCGCGACGACCGCACCCCGAGCCGCCACCGGCGTGTCGCCGGTCAACGACAGATACGGCAGTGGCAAC
>JANMWQ010000373.1:0-1710 GCA_031394085.1 Rhizobacter sp.
GGCTTTCCGATCGGCCGCGTGCGCCGCATCGAGCTCGGCGCCGACGGCAACGCGCGCATCCTCGTCGACGTGCCGGTCAAAGACGCGCACTGGCTGCGCACCACCAGCGTGTTCGCGATGCAGCGCGGCGTCGTCGGCAACACCAACATCCGCGCCTACACCGGCGTGCTGGCCGACCCCCTGCTGCCCGACGGCGCCGAGCGCACCGTGCTGCGCGGCGATGCAGCGGCCGAGATTCCGCGCCTGATGGCCGAGGCGCGCCAGTTGCTGGCGAACCTGAACGCGATCAGCGCCGAGGGCTCGTCGGTCAACCAGAGCCTCGCGAACCTGAAAGACTTTTCGGCCCGGCTCAACGCGCCCGGCGGCGCGATGGGCGCGCTGCTCGGCGGTGATGCGCAGGCCGCCAAGCTGCTGACCACGCTGGACCGCACCAACACGCTGCTCGCGCGGCTCGACGGGCTGGCGCTCAAGGCCGATGCGCAGGTCTTCGGCCGCGACGGCGTGATGCGGGACGCGAAGCAGACGGTCCAGCAACTCAACAACGTGCTCGGCGATGCGCGGGCCAGCATCAAACGCGTTGACGCGGTGCTCGAAGAAGCGAAGGCGGTGGGCGCGAACGCGCGCGTCGCGACCACCGATCTGGGTGCGCTGCGCGCCGATGTCGAGACGAGCCTGCGCAACATCGACGCGTTGATTCAAGAGGTGAACCGCAAGTGGCCGTTCGCGAAGAAGGACGCGGAGATCAAGCTTCCATGAAGCCGTTCGTCGTGCTGATGAGCGCGGTGCTGCTCGCCGGCTGCGCGAACAACCCGACCGTGCCCGACTGGCAAGCCAACGCGAAGGCGGCGACCGAGCGCTCGGTGGCCGCGTACCTCGCCGGCAACGCCCGCATCGACGCGGCCGAACTCGCGCGGGCGCGCAGCGAGGTCGCGCGCACCGGCCGCGCCGATCTGCTCGCGCGCGTCGAGCTTTCGCACTGCGCGGCGCAGGTCGCGAGCCTGGTGTTCGGGCCGTGCGCCGCATTCGAGCCGCTGCGCGCCGACGCGGCGGCGCCGGAGCGCGCGTATGCCGACTACCTGATGGCGCAGGCGGCGCCCGCCGATGCGGCGCTGCGGCCCGAGGCGCACCGCGGCATCGCGCCCGCGGCGATCGCCGATCCGCTCGCGCGGCTGATCGCCGCCGGTGTGCTCCTCGAAGCCGGCCGGGCCGACCCGCCGCTGATCGCGCTGGCCGTCGACACGGCTTCGGCGCAGGGCTGGCGCCGGCCACTGCTCGCGTGGCTCGGTGTTCAGCTCAAGCGCGCCGATGCGGCAAGCGCTACCGACGAGGTGCAACGCCTGCGCCGCCGCATTGCGCTGGTCGAGGGTGGCATTGGCAGCGCGGCCACCGCGCCGGCGGCTAGTTCGCCTTGAGGATGGTCTCGCCAGCGAGCGCATCCGAGTCGCGAACGATCAGGCGACGGCGCTTCCAGCCGGCGATGGTGCGCCCCAGGTTCTTCAGCGAGATCAGGTAGTAGATGCCCTTCAGGATGCGCAACGGGCCCCACAGCGGCGTCTTGCCATAGATATCGCCCGCGAGCATCGACATCAGTGCCTCCAGCACCCGGAACGGGTTCTGCGGGTTCATGAAGAGCTCGCGAATCGTCGGGTTCGTGACGCGCAGGATGAACCACGAATACTCCTTCGGCCCCTTCTTCATCATCGTCTCGAA
>JANMWQ010000425.1:0-16655 GCA_031394085.1 Rhizobacter sp.
CTGTGCGGCGAGCCAGTGCCGCAGCACCGATGCGCCGACGCGCCCGAGCTCCTCCAGGAACAGGGCGACCTGCCGGTGCATCGCGACGCGGATCGCATTGGGCAGTGCAGCGCGCACCGCGTCGCGAACCAGATCGTGGGCAAGGCCGGTTTCGCCGAACAGGCCGCGCGCCTGCAGTTCAGACCAGGCTGGCATCAGGTCGATCGCGGTTCGGCGCATCACGCAGGTCGCGAGCTCGACCGAAAAATCCGCCAACGCCACGCCGGCGGTGAAGGCCAATTGCTGGGCGGTTTCGGAGCAGCCGGCCAGGCGCGTCTGCAGCAGCAGTTCGAGGTTGGTACCGCCGCGAGCGTTGGGAATACTGGCCTGGTCGCAGAAATCGAAAAAAGTCAGCTCGATCACGAACAACGGATTTCCGCCGGTCGCCGACAGAAGCTGTTCGGCGCACGCCCGCAGGGTCGACTCATCGCGCCCACGCGAGCGCAACAGCGCCTCGATTCCCGCGCGCGACAGGCGCTCGAGCCGAACTTCTTCGAGCCGGTTGTGCTGACGCTGCAATCCGATCGCCTCATCGAGGTCGCTGGCGATCTCGCCACGCCGATAGCTGAGGACCAACGGCAGTGCCGGCGAGCCGTCCGGCATCGGCTCGATCAGCAGGGCGAACGCGCTCTGCGATCGCGCGTCGGCATAGTGCAGGTCGTCGATCGAGAGCAGCGTCACGCCCTTGGCGCGCAGCGTCGCGCTCCAGTGGCGCAGCGCCTCGCGCAGGCGCACGACGGAGACCGTGGCGGCCGACGGTTGGTCGTCCGGGAACGCCTGAGGCGCCACGCGCGCCAGCTCGATCCGGTGGACGCGGTCCAGATGGAGCATGTGCGTCTGCTGCCCGACCAGAAGCACCTGCGAGAGCGCTGAAAAGGGATCCTGCCCAGCACCGGCGCGCACCCTGACAGCGAGCACCGCCTTGCCCCGCGAGAAGTGCCCGAGCAGCCGCGTCTTGCCGACGCCGGCCTCGCCATGCAGCACCATCGGCAGGCTGCGCGCGAATGCCGATTCGAGTCGATCGAGTTGCGCGTCGCGTTCGATCAACGCGGCGGGATCGACCGTGGCGGGTGCCACCGCAGCGGTCGGGTCGTCGCGGCGCTGGCTCTGCAGGATGCGAAGGTGCAGGCTGCGGGTTTGGTCGTCGGGCGTGGCGCCGAGGTTGTCGAGCAGCGTCTCCTTGCAGGTTTCGTAGGCCGCGAGCGCGGCGGCGCGGTCACCGAAAGCGGTGTGGGTGTGCATCAGCTGCCGATGCCAGCGCTCGCTCAAAGGCTCGAGCACCACGCAGGCACGCGCGAAGCCGACCGCCCTCGGGCGCTGGCCACTGCCCACGGCAGCGGCCAGTGCAATGTCGAGTGCCGCGAGTTGCTGCTGGTTGACACGCTGCTGCACGGTCGAAAGCCACTCCTGAAACTGCTCCAGTTCGAGCAGGCCGATGTCGGCGAGCAGCTTGCATCGGGAGGCGCCGCCCGCGTCGAGTTCCGCGACGATCTCGTCGGCAGTCAACGCGCGCAATGTCGCCACCTCCGGGATGATCCGCAACTGCTCGCCGCTGCCGAGCACCTCGAGCCCGAGTTGACGTGTCAAGCGATGTTTCAGGGTTCTCAAGTTGTTGCGGGCAAGGCGCTCGGGCGACTCGGGCCAGAGCATCCCGGCGACCCGACGGCACGACGGCGAGCGCTCGATCGCCGCGAGCGCGACGAGCGCCGCCGACTTGCCCACGAGCGCATGCCAGACGCCGTCGCCCAGGGTCACGCCGGGCTGGCCGAGCAGGTCGATCCGCGCCGGCTTCGCCTCCGGCACGCATTCGCGCCGCACCTCAGCGAGGGGGTCGAGCAGGGCCCCGGGCAAGGCGCTGGGAGAAACGCGCGCGCTCATGAATTTCGCTTTGTTACGCCCGGGCCTGTCGCAGTGGCCTGGGATGAAACGCCCGTGAAACGCCTTGCGCCGGAAGATGAATTTGCTGTCTTTCGGAACCCGTCAACCCGCTTGAAACTGGAGATGCGACTCATGCAATTTGCCATGAAGGTGCCACTGCCGAATGACGGTGGAAGAGGTTCGGCGATTCTCGGCGAGAGTGCCGTGTCGCTTTGTGACGATTCTGACATTCGACCGCCTGCCCGGAGGCCCGGATGATCACGCTGATGCTGCTGCTCGCGAACGCCCAGTTGAGCCCTCTGTCTCCGACGATGGCCACGCTGGTGGTCGCCGGCAAGCTCAGACAGGCCGTGGCCCAGGGGCGCGAAAGTTTCGAGCGCCACAAGCGGCAGGCGTCGGGCGAGCACGAGGTGCTGGTCGGCCGGGTGACCGCGCGTGCGCTGCTGGCGATGGGCCGCGACGAAGAGGCGGAAGAGCTGATGCAGCAGATGCTCAAGGCCTACGACGCGCTGCCACGCAAGTCGATTCGCTGCAGCACGGCCATCGATCAGGCCACCTTCATGCTGCACTTGAACAAGCCGGCGCGTGCGGCGCAGACGATCGTCGAGCTGGCCGACGACGCGACCGTGTCGGCTGCGGCGCGGGTCGAGGTGCTGGTGCTGCTGGGTGCCGCCTATCTGGCGCTGGGGCGACATACCGATGCATTCCAGTCGCTCGAGCTGGCCAGCCACGTGGCGGCCGAGGCGGCGTTGCACGGCATGGCCGACCTGGTCGGGCTGGCGCGGCTGGACCTCGAGGTCAGCGTGTGGCTGCGTTCGCTGGACGAGCTGCACGATCACGGCCACTGTTCCGCGAACGACAGCGTGCTGACGCGCCTGCGACCGGTCGCCGATCTCGACGTGCAGCTTCAGGCGCTGATCCGCCAGCTCGACCCGGCCAGCCTGGGCGGCCAGCATGCGGCGCAGTTGCATGCCCGGCTGCGCGCCGGCCTGGGCCTGGCGGGCGGCACGCAGGCCTTGCTGAGCGAAGTGGCCCGCCTCGATGCCTGCGATATGTCGGGGGTCGCGGCCAAGTTCCGGGTCGACGCCGCGCTCGCCTGTCTCGCAGCGCGCAGCGTCAGGGCGGCCACCGAGCTGCTCAACCCGCTGGTCTTCGAAGAGAAGAAGTTGCCCGGCCATCGCTTCGCCAGCGAGCTGAACTATTGCGCCTCCAAGTTGCACACCCACAACGGGCGCCATTGCGATGCGTTGCGGCTGTACAAGCTCTACTCGTCGGGAGCGTTGGAAAACCTGCGGTCGACCAGCTCGACAGCGCGCGTGCCACGCTGTCTGGGGATCAGCTTTGGCAACGGCAGCGCCGACAGCACCGAAGGAAGATTGCCACCGCGCTACCGGCGCGCCTACCGCTACCTGATCGAACACCTCGACCAGCCGGAGTTGTCGGTGCGGCAGGTCGCGGCCCAGATCGGCGTCACTGAACGATCGCTCCAACTCGCGTTCCACAAGCACTTGGGCATGACGCCGGCCGAGGTGATCCGCGACTGCCGCATGAAGCGCATTCACGCCGATCTGACCGCGGTAGGCTCGCAGGACAGCGTTCTGGCGGTCGCGATGCGTTGGGGGGTGACGAACCGATCGACGCTGGCGCAAAGCTACCGCGCGAGCTACTCGCAAACGCCCAGTGAGTCGCGCCGCACCGCCGTCGTTGACGAACGGTCGCATTGAGCATGGCGACCGCGCAGCCCACGCCGCGCCGCGCATCGACTACTCGTTGCAGCGGCTGCGTCACCACACAGGCACGGACCCTGAGCACTTTCAGAGTTTGATCCTGCTCACCCACTGCCCGTCGCTGGCCGAGGTGCCTCAGGTAGCGCTGACCGCGTGTTCGAGACCCATGCGTCGCGCCGGTTGTTCGCGCCCTTCGGCTGGGGCGGGCCCGATCGCGCTCGTCAACCGCACTGCCCCACATCGCCGCACGCGGTGCAAAAGTCGCACCCGTCTTTGTGAATCACGGTCGCACTGCCGCATTCGAGGCACGCCTTGCCGGGCATGACCGTGCTCCGTGTCACCGCATCGTTCGAGGCTTCGCGTACGCCCATGTCGCGCAGCGGAAAGCCGTATTCGTCGAGCACGCCGAGCGCGCCGAGCATGGCGTAGCGGTGGATGAGATCAGGCGCGCCATGTAGGCCACGGTCGACGGCCAGGTCTGCTGGCGCCGCTCGCCGTGCGGCAGCCCGGCACGAAGGCCATGATCGGAGTGGATAGCGTGAATCACCGAGCCCCAGTGACTCCAGCATTTGGCGCACCTGTTCGCGCTTGAATCCGCGCAGCCTGAACACCTTGCTCTGCATCGCTCGGGCCGGGTGGGCGAACAGGGTGACGCCGTCGAAGTACCAGACGACGCCATAAGACTTCGACAGCGTCACCATGAACTCGGACGGGTTGCGACTGAACGAAACGTTCACCGTGCCCACGCGCGTCGCGTCGGTAATGACGGCCAAGCCCTGGGCGGAGGCGAAGTCCTGGATCACGTCGGGCGGGGCCTTGTTCTCGGCGCGGTAGGCCAAGGTCTTCGACACCCGCTGGGGCTCGGTCGCGCTGGCCTCGCCCGCCCCGTACAGGGTGAGGGTGACGGTGAGCGCCAGGAACCGTCAACGAAAACCTGCGCAGTGCCATTTGAGTCTCTGTGCGTACCAACGTCAGGAGGCTCGAAGCGGCGGAGTCAGACCGCCGCCGAGCAACTCCATCGCAGCTTGGCTTATGGCGAGTGACGTTGGGGCCAACACCTGCCGAGTCGATCGACAGATGCGAAGTCACGTACCAATTCACGAAAGGAGCGAGCAAACAAAGTCACTCGACCATTGGAACGATGTGACCGCTGCGTTGAAACGAGTGCGAAGCTTCGCTTTGTGCGACAGGAGTTCGCACCCATCTACATCGCTGCGAAGGCCTTCGTTCAACCTCTTCGCTATCACGGATGAACCGCTCCGATTCGATCAGCGCCGAAGCCGCCGACCGAAACCTCCAACCTCGACCAACGCTCATGCCATCCAGCACCATCCGCGCACACCTGCTGCGCCACCTCGAGCTGGCTGCGCCGCGCGAAGCTCGCATCGCGGCGCCGGTGAATCAATCCGGGGACGTTGAAACCGGCGTGAACGGCAGATTCAGGTCGCAAGCCGAGATGGCGCAGTTGCGTGCCCGCCCTCTGGCAGCCCACGCGGACCGGGAGGTCGGCCCACCGCCGCCGAGGCGGGCGTCACCGGTTCTGGCGAACGCCAGGCGACTGGTCAACGAAACCGCACACATTTTCACTGCAGATGTCGCACCGGTGCCGCCCAACCTGATCGCCACGACCTACGGTGCGCGCCCTGACAAACAGCCTTACGAGAACGTCGCCGACAACCTCTTGCTCGACATCAATCTCTGCTTCGAAGAAGAACTTCAAAAGGCACTGGAGCACGACAAACATTTCATCGAGTCCGCGCGGCAGATCGTCGCGATCATCCACACCAAACTGGGATTCGCCTCGCACGGGGCGCTGGAGCCCGGCGAAACACTCGGGGTCGCCGCGAAGGAGGAACGCGAACGCTTCATCCTGCAAAAGCTCGAGGTGTGCTACCCGCCCGAGGCCATCAGTGCGTTCTTGCGCAACGGGCAGCGCTGGAGCGAGGAAGTCTCCCGTGAATTCCTCGACAACCGGCGCACCGGCGTCGAACTCTCCGAGGCCCAGATTCACGAGGCGGAGGGGCTGTTGAAGGTTCTCAACATGCTGCAAACGCAGGTGCCCTACTTCGGTGGATCGGTCGAGTACGAAAAGCACATCGACGACAGCCTCGAGTTCTGGGTCTACCACCTCAGCACCTTGACGCGCGATCCAAGCCGCCGCTACCTGCCGTCCGAGCTGGGCCTGGGCCAGCTGATCAAGCCACTGAAAGATTACCGGACCAACGACGGTGGTGACGTGCCCTTCATGAACCAGCGCAATCTCGGAACCGGTGTGGCCGAGGCGGCGTGGAGCCAACTCCCGCCGATGCTTCGGGACGCGATCGAAGCGCGCCTGAAAACCTTCTCGAAGCACATCGCGCAACACGGTGACCAACTCAATCCCGGCAGCGCGACGACCTTGTGGAGAGCGTACAAAAAAGCCGGCGAGAACACGCTTCACCCCGGCGCTGCCCGAGACCGCACCTTCAACGCGATCGAGTCGGAGAAATTGTGGAATCGATGCAACGAAGACGACCGCAAAGCCATCTACAGCGATGTCTGCCGCGTCCCGTGGTCGGACGCTCACCTGATCGGCGGCGGTGACGGTTTCGAGCAGCGCTACCGGTCGGAGAGTGAGGGGTCGCCGCGCGTTAAGGCGCGGCACCCGCCTCGTGAGAAAGTCGGGTTGATGAACGTCGCAGGCGTGTTCGGAAACATCCTGGAAACTCCGTTGACTGCCGGCGGCAAGTACATGGCGAGCGGCGGTCAGAAGCTCGAGACACTCCTGGCGAAAGAGGATCTTAAAGGCGGGCCGCAAAACAAGACGCTGCTGCAAGACTTCGTCGGCAAGCACAAACGTTGGCACAAGAGCGCGCTGACGAACCACAAGCCCATCATCGGCGGCATCAGTGGCCACACGCTGGGCTACATGAACCTGTACGCCGAGGCCTTGTCGCACCTGACGCCCGAGGAACAGCGCAACGCGCCGCAACTCGAAACACTGCGCGGCATCATGCTCGCCGGCCTGGTGGGCAACAAACGCCACCACAGCGTCGATGAAGTGTTCAGCGCCAGCACGTCCGTCGACTCACCCATGGGCACGCCGGCCTACGGCAACCGCGCCAGTTACGCCGACCTGTTCAACTCGACCGATGTCCACATCCAGTTGTGCGCCCAACGCGCTCTGGGAGCGACCGAAACCCGTTACACCGCCTACGAGACTAAAACGGTTCTGACCCAGATTCCAACCCGTAACGAACAGGCACGCAACGGCTTGCGCAGCAGCGTGAACCTGTACATCGCCGAGCTACAAAGCCCGCAAATCCGCGGCAGGGTCAACGCGACGGAAATCGGTCTGGTGGAAGCCGTGCGCCAGTGCATGGGGGCGCCCGGTTCACTCGCGGCATCCGAGCCGAACATCTGACGGAAGTACCCGACAGCTCGATCGTCGCCACACCCCTGTCATGACGCACCGATACGATCGGCGCGGCCGATCGTTGACCATTCGCAACGCCTCCATCTCGAGGCGACAGTGAGTCAAACGGGCCGCCCGACGTGAGGATCCTCGTGCCTTTGCCAACGACCCAACCCGAACCGCCGCCTGCTGCATCGAGCGCCCTCGATGAGTGGTTCGTCAACGAAGTGCTGCCGCTCGAAAGCGTGCTGGTGGCCGTGATCCGGCGCCACTGGCGCGAGGCCGACGAGGTCGCCGATCTCCGCCAGGAAGTCTTCGCGCGGGTCTACGAATCGGCCGCTGTGCGCCGGCCCGACTGTGCCCAAGCGTTCGTCATCACGACGGCGCGCAACTTGCTGATCGACCGCGCCCGGCGTTCGCAAGTCGTGTCCTTCGAGACCGTGGCCGACCTCGAGACACTCGACTTGCCGGCCGACGAGCTGACGCCGGAGCGGCATGCTGCGGGCCGCCAGGAACTGGCTATATTCGCCAAGGCGCTCGATGCCTTGCCACAGCGCTGCCGCGAAGTGGTCTCACTGAGAAAGCTCTCAGGTTTGTCGCAGCGCGACGTCGCACACAAGATGGGCATCGCCGAGGACACGGTGGAAAAGCAGATTGCCAAAGGAATGACAGCGTTGGCCGAGGCCTTGCTCGTTCAAGGCATCGACGTGGGGTCGTGGGCTTTTCGCAAGCGGGCCGCCCAACGCCGCGAACTTTCATGATGAGCGCGCGCGCGGTCGAGTCCGAGGCGGCCGAGTGGCTTGCAAAAGAAGACGGCGGCGCGTGGTCGCCGGCCTCCCGGCAGGCGCTCGTGGCGTGGCTCGATGCATCCACCGCGAATCGCGTCGCCTACCTTCGACTGAAGAGCGTGTGGATGCGGGCCGACGCGCTTCGAGCCGTTCCGCTGGCCGCCGAGCCGCCGTCCGTGCCGTCGCGATCGGCTGCCACGTCGCGTCGGCAGTTCGGTCACTGGCGCGCTGCGGCGGCCGCGCTGCTGGTGGTCGGACTCTCGATCACGGCGATCGGCCTTCGGCGAGAGTCGCCCGGCGGTGAAGCGCACCGCACCGCCGTCGGTGCGCGCATGCCACTGGCACTCGCCGACGGCTCGAGCGTGCTGCTCAACACCGACACCCTGCTCCACGCCTCGGTGGGTACCGATGCGCGAATCGTCCACCTCGAACGCGGCGAGGCCTACTTCGAGGTGGCACCCGACGCCACCCATCCTTTCGTGGTTCAAGCGGGCCGCCAGCGCATCACCGTGCTCGGAACAAAATTCTCGGTGCGCCTGGACGGCGACAACGTTCAGGTTCGCGTCGTCGAAGGGCGGGTCAAGGTCCAGAACAACGGACTGTTCTCGGTCGATCCGGGCACGGTACTCGGGCGCAACGAGGTCGCGCGGTCGAGTGCCGGGCCGCTGGAGGTGTCGAGTCGGGCCGCAGCGCAACTGGCCGATGACCTGAGCTGGCGCGCGGGTCGCATCGTGTTCGACCGGACCACGCTGGCCGAAGCCGCGACCGAATTCAACCGATACAACGCCCGCAAACTGTCGATCGCCGATCCCGCGACCGCGGCCATCCGCATCGGCGGCCGATTCGAGTTGGCCAACGTCGACGCCTTCGCTCGCCTGTTGCGGCAGGGCTTCGGTGTCGACGTGCGCGAAGCCGACGGTCGCATCGTCATTTCTGCGGCACGTACCGGAAACTGATTCGCCGTTCGTCTAACAGAGCAAGAGGCAATGGCGCCTCGCTCTGGAGTACTTCGTGACGCGAACCAAACGAATTCCCTATGCACTGGCGTGCGGCCTGATGGCCTGCCTCACCAGCCTGGCTGCGCACGGGCAGGCCCGAGATTTCGACCTGCCAGCAGGCGACCTGAGAACCGCGCTCGACGCCTACGCCAAACAGTCGGGCGTCCAGCTGATCTACCGGGTCGACGATCTGGTGGGGCTGTCGAGCAAGGGCGTGAGAGGGGCTGCGTCCGCGGAAGAAGCGCTGACCACGCTGCTGAACGGCACGTCGCTCAGCGTGCGCCGCGACGGCTCGAACGCGGTGATCATCTTTCGACCCGCGCCGGCTGAATCGCCCGCGCGCCGCGTCGATTCGCCCGCCGACGCCGCATCCGACGACGGCGTGTCCACCCTCGCCGTCGTGACGGTCACCGCGCAAAAGCGCCCTGAACCTGCCCAGACCGTTCCGATCTCCATGACCGCGCTCTCGGCGAAGACGATCGAGGCCTACCAGATCGAGAACCTGAAGGATGTCTCGCGCCTGACGCCGGGCTTGCTGGTTTCGGCGTTCAGCAAGAACAACCCGACGATCGCGATCCGCGGTGTCAGCAACACCTTCTCGCAAATGGGCGTCAGCAAGCCCGTCGCGGTGGTCGTGGACGATGTCTTCATCCCGAGAAACAGCGCCGCCAGCTTCGACCTGTTCGATCTGGATTCGATCGCCGTGCTCAAGGGCCCGCAAGGCACGCTGTTCGGCCGCAACGTGACCGGCGGCGCCATTGTCATCAACACCCGCAAGCCGTCGTTCGACGAGCGCCAGGCGGAGGGCAAGGTCACGCTGGGTAACCTCGACGACCGACAGTTCCAGGGCCTCGCGAATGTGCCGTTGAACGGCTCGGCCGCGCTCAAGCTCTCCGCGTCGGTGTTGAACCGCGACGGGTACGGGATGGACCGCCTGACAGGCGCCGAGCAAGACGACATCGCCAGCCGGAACTTTCGCGGCCAGCTGCGCATTGCCGCGACCGAAACGCTCGACGTCTTGCTCAGTGCCGACTACGCGCGCGACCACAACGGCGGGCGAACGCTCTCGTCAACGACGCTCGGCGACGACGGCGATCGCCGGACTTCCGAGCTGGGTGTGCCGCAAGGTTTCGCTCGCACGATGTGGGGTGCGTCGGCACGCCTGGCATGGGATCTGCCGTTCGGCGAGGTCACGTCGATCACCGCGTACCGCAAGTCACGGAGCACCGAAGACTATTCGGGCGTCGGCGCCAACTACACCTTCCTCACCGCCGGCAGCCAGAACGTCGTCAGTGATGCGGACCAGGTCGGCACCTTCTCTCAAGAGGTGCGTTTGGCCAGCCCGAAGTGGGCGTTGGGCGACTTCGTGGCGGGTGTCTACTACCTCGACGAGAAGGGAACACGGCAACTCGGCACGCGTGGCCTGGCAGCGCAGACCGGCAGGCTTGCGAGCTCCGCGCTCTCGGATCAGCGCGTGCAAACACAGAGTTACGCGGTCTTCGTCGACGGCACGGTCCACCTGCACTCGACACTCGACCTGACCGCTGGCATTCGCTACACCGACGATCGCAAGGAAGCCTCGTTGCTGCGCACCGACCGGTTGGTCCCGGTCAACACGTTTTCAGCCGAGGGCGTTCGAGACACCTGGCATGAGTGGACTCCCCGCGTGGCGCTGAACTTCCACCCCACGCGCGACGCCATGGGCTACGTCAGCGCAACGCGCGGCTTCACTGCGGGGGGCTTCAACACCGAAGCCTCGTCGCTGCGCGCATTCGTTCTCCCGTTCGACCCTGAAACGGTCACCAACGTCGAAGCCGGCGTCAAGACCCAGTGGCTCGACAACCGCGCGCGCGTCAACCTGTCTGTTTTCCGGATGAAATACAAGGACAAACAGGAACTCGTGAACAACACGACCACCGGCATCTTCAGCATCGCCAACGCGAGCCGGGCGACCGTCAAGGGCGCCGAACTCGAGGTCGGATTCCGGCCTGCACGTTGGCTCGGGCTGTCGCTGAACTACGCCAAGCTCAGCGCCGTCTACGACAGCTTCGTGGTCGCGAACACCAACAACACCGGCAACCCGCTCGGCTCATCACCGCGCAACGCGTACTCGGCCGCCGTCGATGTCAATGTTCCCGTGGCCGAACGGGGATCCGTGGTCGGCTCGCTGAGCTACTCGCACACGGACGACTACTACACCGGCGCCACGAAGGATGCCAATCTGCTGGTGCCCGCCTATGGGCTCGCCAACGCCAGCCTCGGCTTCGAGACCAGCGACCGCAGGTACCGCGTGGTCGCATGGGTCAAGAACGCGGCCGACACCAAGTACATCCTCACGCGCTCGACGCAAGTGGTGCGTGCCGAATACCTCGGCGAGCCGCGCACCTTCGGTGTCACGCTGGCCGCAAGGTTCTGAGCGCGAGCATGAACCCTGTCGACAACCCGGGGCCGACCGATGCCGGCCCGCCGACCTCACGCCGTGCGTGGCTGGCATGGCTGCTGCTGGCTCCGCTGCTGCCCTCTCTCGCGCAGCAACGCGAACCGGCCGCGCTGTCCAATGCGATATCGCCCGGCGAGACGCTTGCGCCCTGGACACCCGGCACGCTCGACATCCACCACCTCGCGACCGGCCGCGGCAGCGCCACGCTCGTCGTCATGCCCGATGGGACCAGTTTGCTGATCGACGCCGGCGCCTCGCTGAACTCGCTCGACGTCTCGGCCGCTCCGCGGCCCGACGCCAGCCGTCGGCCCGGCGAATGGATCGCGCGGTACGTGCAGCGCCAATTGCTGCCGACCGGCCGCAAGGGCATCGACTACATGCTCGTGACCCACCTGCATCCCGATCATCTCGGAGACGTGAACGACGCCATGCCGAGATCCCGCGATGGCAGCTACCGGCTCACCGGCGTGATGGACGTGGCCGAGTCGATGCCGATCGGCACGCTCATCGACCGCGGGTACCCAGACTACGACTACCCGCACACCCAGACCGCGCCGTTCGCGACGAACTACCAGGCCTTCGTGCGATCGCGCCAACGCGCGGGCCTTGCGGTCGAAAAGTTCGCGGTGGGGCGAGGCGACCAGATCCGCCCGTTGCGCGGGTCTGCGCAGCCGGCTGCCTTCGCGATCCGCAACGTGGCCGCCGACGGCATCGTGTGGCAGGGCACGGGCGACAAGACGACCGCGCTGTTCCCGCCGCTCTCGACGTTATCGCGCGACGACATGCCGAACGAGAACATGTGCTCGATCGCGATCCGCATCGGCTACGGTCCCTTCGCCTATTTCTCGGGCGGCGACCTGACCAGCTACACGTTCGACGGGGACCGACCCTGGCGCGACGTTCTCACCGCCGCCGCGCGCGCCGTCGGGCCGGTCGACGTGGCGACCGCCGACCACCACGGCATGTTCGACGGCCTCAACGCCGAGATCGTTCGCACGCTGCGGCCTCGCAGCTGGGTGATTCCCACCTGGCACATCTCGCACCCGGACACGCTGCAACTCGAGCGAATGCTCAGCGAACGGCTGTATCCGGGGCCTCGCGACATTTTCGCGACCAACGTCATGGCGGCCAACGAGTTGATGAACCAGCGCCTGCTGCGCAAGCTGCAGAGCAAGAACGGTCACGTGGTCATCCGCGTGGCGCCCGGCGGCGGCTCGTTCACGACGTTCGTCACCGACAACCGCGACGAGAACGACACGGTTCTCGTTCGTCGTGGGCCCTACAAAGCACTGGCAGCCTGACTGCAACGCGCGGCCGAAGCGATACAGCCGATGCCGCCGACCCCACCGTCCAACACCCTCAGGATCCCGATGCAACGCCCGATCGTTCTCGAAACCCGTTCGTTCACCGACGCCGCCGAAGCGCTCGCCTATGCGACAAACATCTACTCGGGCAGCGTCGCATTCCTTCGGCGCAAGCTCGGTGATTTCGTCACGGAAGGGGCGCTCGACGACAGTGTCAGCGCCTGCTATCCGTTCGTGCGCCTGCGCACTCACACGGTGGCACGCGCCGATTCCCGGCTGTCGTTCGGCTTCGTCGCTGGTGCGGGCACCTTCGAGACCACCCTGACCCGACCCGACCTTTTCGGAGACTATTTGCTCGAGCAGTTCCGCTTGCTGCTCGTCAACCACCGGGTGCCGCTGGAGATCGGCGTTTCGGAGCAACCGATACCGGTTCACTTCGCCCTCTCACAGGCCGACTCTGTGGAGGTCACGATGTCGCCCGAGCGACGAACCGCCATGCGCGATCTGTTCGACCTCCCCGACCTCGCCGCGATGGACGACGGCATCGCGAACGGAACGAAAGAGTTCGAGCCCGGAGCATCGCAACCGCTGGCACTGTTCACGGCGCCGCGCATCGACTATTCGTTGCAGCGGTTGCGCCATTACACAGGCACCGATCCCGAGCACTTTCAAAACTTCGTCCTGTTCACCAACTACCAGTTCTACATCGACGAGTTCATTCGGCTGGGCATGGAAACCATGGCTGACGCCGCTGCGCAGCCTGCCGAGGTTGGCGCGTACGTGGCCTTCGTCGAGCCGGGCAACGTGATGTCTTTCCCGCCCGGCTCAGCCGATGCGGGCGGCGGAACGCGGCCGGCAAGATTGCCGCAAATGCCGGCCTACCACCTGAAGCGCCAAGACGGCAGCGGCATCACGATGGTCAACATCGGCGTCGGCCCCTCCAACGCGAAGAACATCTCGGACCACATCGCCGTGCTGCGCCCCCACGCATGGCTGATGCTCGGGCACTGCGCGGGCCTTCGCAATACCCAGCGGCTGGGTGACTATGTTCTTGCCCACGGCTATGTGCGTGAGGACCACGTGCTCGACGAAGAGATCCCGTTGTGGGTGCCCATTCCGTCGCTGGCCGAGGTGCAGCAGGCACTGGAAACAGCCGTCGCCGACGTCACCCGACTGGGCGGCTTCGAGCTCAAGCGCGTGCTCCGGACCGGCACCGTGGCATCCACCGACAACCGAAACTGGGAGCTCCTTCCGCATCCCGGCCCAGAGCGGCGATTCAGCCAGAGCCGTGCCGTTGCGCTCGACATGGAGAGTGCCACCATCGCTGCGAACGGCTTCCGCTTTCGTGTTCCGTATGGCACCTTGCTCTGCGTCAGCGACAAGCCGCTCCACGGCGAAATCAAGTTACCGGGTATGGCGAACCAGTTCTACAGAGAACGCGTGGACCAGCACCTGCGGATCGGCATGCGCGCGGTCGAGTTGCTGCGCGAACAACGGCTCGAAGCGCTTCACAGCCGAAAGCTGCGCAGCTTTGCCGAAGTCGCATTCAGGTAGCGCTGACCGTGCGATCGAACAACGTGCACCGCGCCTGTTGTTCGAGGCCTTCGGCTGGGGTGGGCCCGATCGCCCTCGTCAACCGCACTGCCCCACATCGCCGCACGCGGTGCAAAAGTCGCACCCGTCTTTGTGAATCACGGTCGCATTGCCGCATTCGAGGCACACCTTGCCGGGCATGACCGTGCTCCGTGTCACCGCATCGTTCGAGGCTTCGAGCACGCCCATGTCGCGCAGCGGAAAGCCGTGTTCGTCGAGCACGCCGAGCATGGCGTAGCGGTGGATGATCAGGCGCGCCATGTAGGCCACGGTCGACGGCCAGGTCTGCTGGCGCCGCTCGCCGTGCGGCAGCCCCGGCACGAAGGCCATGAAATGGCCCAGCGGCTCCGCGTAGTTCAGCAGCTTGCGCAACTTCATGCCGATCCAGGCCGGGTCGATGACGCGCATGTCGAGCGAGAGCAGGCGCGCGAGGCCGTCGAGCGCGCGCGGGTAGTTGCCCGAAAAGCCGACCGCGCAAGGCCGCGTCACCGTCGCGCGGTCGGGGCCGGGCAACGTGACTTCCTTCAGCGTCAGCGTGAACTGCTCGCCGGTGGCCGGGTTGTCGATGTCGACCGCCCACGCCAGCGTGCCCGACGGGCCGGTGAGCGGCTCGGTGATGCTGAACATCGCGTCCATCACCGGCGTCGGGCCGTCGCGCCCGAGGCGCGGGAGTGCCTTCAGCTGCTCGCAGCGCCAGCGGATCAGCGCCGCGGTGGCGGCCACGACACCGGGAAACAGGCGCCGTTCGCCGTGTGGCGGGAACGGCATCTCGAAGGCGCGCTCTTCGGCCACGGTGGCGAGTGCATCGAGCTTGAGCTGCAGCCAGGCCGGGTCGTTGGCACGCAGGTCCATCGACAGCGTCTTGGCGAGTGCGCCCAAACCCCGCGGCTGCTCGGCGCCGTTGACCCAGACCTCGAACGGTTGCGAGGCCCCGCCATCGGGCGCCGCCAGTTCGCCGACGAACAGCGCGAAGTCACCGAACGGGTGTTGCACCATGAAGGTCCAGGCCGGGTTGCCTGACGGCAGCTCCGGCCGGCCGGGCCAGCGCAGCGACGACAGCACCGGCGCGGGCAGGCGGTCGAGCGCCAGGCGCCGGTTCGCATCGTCGATGCGCAGCGGCGCTGCGGGCTCGGCCCCGGCCACGGGCGTGATGCTGAGCACCGAACCGAGCACGCTGTTGGGCCGGTAGGTGGCCAGGCCCTTCAGCCCCGATTGCCATGCCTCGAGGTAGAGGTGCTGGAAGTCGGCATACGGGTAGTCGACCGGCACGTTCACGGTCTTGGAGATCGCCGTGTCGATGCAAGGCGCGACCGCCGCGACCATCGCCTCGTGGGCTTGCGCGCTCATCTCGAGTGCCGTGACGAAAGCCGGCGTGAGCGCAGCCGCGGTGCCCTTGAGGTGGCGATACAGGCGCCAGGCGTGGTCCTCGACCGCGTATTCCTTGAAGCCGCCATCGGGCATGCGCTTCTTGCGCGTGTAGCTCCAGCTGAAGGCCGGCTCGATGCCGTTGCTGGCGTTGTCGGCAAAGGCCAGGCTGATGGTGCCGGTGGGCGCGATCGACAGCAGATGCGAGTTGCGCAGACCGTGCGCGCGGATGCGGTCGCGCAGCGCCTGCGGCAGGCGCGAGGCGAAGGTCTCGCCCGTGAGGTACAGGTCGGCGTTGAACAGCGGGAAGGCGCCGCGCTCCTTCGCCAGTTCGACCGACGCTTCGTAGGCCGCATCACGCATCGCCTCGGCGATGCGGCGCGCCATCGCGCGCGCAGGCTCGGTGTCGTAGCGAAGGTTGAGCATCACCAGCGCGTCGCCCAGGCCGGTGAACCCGAGACCGATGCGGCGCTTGCTGCGCGCTTCTTCCTGTTGTTGCGGCAGCGGCCAGACCGTCACATCGAGCACGTTGTCGAGCATGCGCGTCGCTACGCGCGCCACACCTGCGAAGGCGGCTTCGTCGAAATGCGCGGCGTCTTCGAACGGCTCGCGCACGAACCGGGTCAGGTCGATCGAGCCGAGGCAGCAGCAGCCGTAGGGCGGCAGCGGCTGCTCGGCACACGGGTTGGTGGCGGAGATGCTCTCGCAGTACGACAGGTTGTTGTCGCGGTTGATGTGGTCGAGAAACAGCACGCCGGGCTCGGCATGGTCGTAGGTGGACCGCATGATCTGGTCCCACAGCTCGCGCGCCGGCCGGTGGCGGTAGACCCAGAGGCCACCCTCCGCAGCGCCTTCCTGGTACGCGCCCGCGTCTTTTTGCGCTGCCCCGGGCTCGGCACGGTGCACGAGCTTGATCTCGGTGTCGTCCTGCACCGCCTCCATGAACGCATCGGTCACGCCGACCGAAAGGTTGAAGTTCTTCAGGTCGCCGGTGTCTTTGGCGCGGATGAATTCCTCGATGTCGGGGTGGTCGCAGCGCAGCACGCCCATCTGCGCACCGCGGCGCGCGCCGGCCGACTCGACCGTCTCGCACGAGCGGTCGAAAACGCGCATGTAGCTCACCGGCCCC
>JANMWQ010000426.1:0-2776 GCA_031394085.1 Rhizobacter sp.
GTTCGCAGCCGAGCGCGCGGCCGCCAAATTGCCCGATGTGCCGGCCGACACTGCGCTGCGCGAGATCGCGAAGGTGGGCGTGATCGGCGCCGGCACGATGGGCGGCGGCATCACGATGAACTTCTTGAATGCCGGCATTCCGGTGGTCTTGCTCGAGGTCAGGCAAGTGGCGCTCGACAAGGGCTTGGCCACCGTCCGCAAGAACTACGAAAACTCGATGAAGAAGGGCAAGCTGACACCGGCCCAAGTCGAGCAGCGCATGGCGCTGGTCACGCCGACGCTGGCCTACGACAGCTTCCGCGATGTCGATCTTGTGATCGAAGCCGTGTTCGAGAACATGGACGTGAAGCAGACCGTGTTTCGCACGCTCGATGAGGTGTGCAAGCCCGGCGCGATCCTCGCGTCGAACACCTCGTACCTGAACCTCGATGCGATCGCCGCGTTCACGAAGCGCCCGCAAGACGTGATCGGCCTGCACTTCTTCAGCCCCGCCAACGTGATGCGCCTGCTCGAAGTCGTGCGCGGTGCGAAGACCGCGCCCGATGTGCTCGCCACGGCGATGGCGCTGGCCAAGCGCATCAAGAAGATCGCGGTCGTCTCGGGCGTGTGCGACGGCTTCATCGGCAACCGCATGCTGGCGCGCTACGGTGCCGCGGCCAACGGCCTGATCAACGCCGGCGCGCTGCCGCAGCAGATCGACGGCGCGCTGCAGGCCTTCGGCATGGCGATGGGGCCGTTTCGGATGGGCGATCTGGCCGGGCTCGACATCGGCTGGGCCACGCGCAAGCGCAAGGCGGCCGAGGCGGGTGTCGCGATGAAGCCGGTGGTCGCCGACAAGCTCTGCGAGGCCGGCCGCTTCGGTCAGAAAACCGGCGCGGGCTGGTATCGCTATGAGGCCGGCAAGCGCGACCCGATCCCCGATGCGGTGACCGAGCAATTGATCGCGCAGTACCGCACCGATGCCGGCATCGCGCCGCGCAAGGTGAGCGACGACGAAGTGGTCGAGCGCTGCATGTTCGCGCTCGTCAACGAAGGCGCGCGCATCCTGGCCGAAGGCATCGCGGCGCGCGCCAGTGACATCGACATCGTCTACCTCAACGGCTACGGCTTTCCGCTGCAGCGCGGCGGGCCGATGCTGTATGCCGATGTTGTCGGGCTGCCGAACGTGGTGCGCGCGTTGAAGCGCTTCGCGGCCGAGCCGGGCGCCGATGCATCGTGGCAACCAGCGCCCTTGCTCGTCGAACTCGCCGAAGCCGGCAAGAGTTTCAGCTGACCAGCGTGCGAGAGCGACGGCTCTCGGTCGCGAGCGCGAGCTCGAGTTCGAGCAACGCGTGCTTGCGGTCGACGCCACCCGCGTAACCCGTCATCGAACCATCGACGCCGACGACGCGGTGACACGGCACGATCACCGAGATGGGGTTGCGACCGACTGCGCCGCCGACCGCACGCACCGCCGACGCACTGCCGAGTGCTTTCGCGATCGCGCCGTAGCTGGTCGTGCCGGACGGGGGAATCGCGAGCAACTGTTGCCACACCGCGCGCTGGAATTCAGTGCCGTGCAGGTCGAGCGGCAGGTCGAATTGCGCGCGCTCGCCGGCGAAGTATTCGAGCAACTGATCGGCGGCGCGGCGCAGCAACGCGTCGTCCGGCCTGCGCACGGCGGTGAGCGGCTCGGGGTGATGTTTCTGGTTTTCGAACCACGCGCCGGCCAAGCCCTTCGCAGTGCGCGCGAGCAGCAGGGTGCCGAGCGGCGTGGCGATCGTCGCCTGCGCGGTGCAAGCCTGCGCGATCGAGTCGGTGGTCATGTTCATGGTGCTTTTTTCTCCAAAGAATTCCAGAGCCGCAGCACCGCATACGCACGCCACGGTTGCCAGGTCTGCGCGTGCACTTCGGCTTCGCGCTGGGTGCCGGTGCCGAGCAGTTGTTTGATCGCCTTGAGCACCGCCACGTCGTTCGGTGGAAAGGCATCGGGCCAGCCGAGCGCGCGCATCGCGATGTAGTGCGCCGTCCACGGGCCGATGCCGGGGAGGGCGCACAGGCGTTCGATCAGCGGCTCGGGGCGCGCGCGCGGTGCGAGCAGCACGGCGAGCTCAGGCCACGCCAGCGCGATGGCGCGGATCGCGCCGGCGCGGCTGCGGATGATGCCGAGCTCGGCGATCTGCTCGACCGGTGCAGCGCCGAGCACGGCGGGCGACGGGAAGGTGCGAACCACGTCGTCCCACGGCGTTTGCAACGGCTCGCCGAAGCGCTCGACGACGCGGCGTGCGAGCGTGCGCGCGCCCGCGACCGTCACCTGCTGGCCGAGCACCGCGCGCACCGCGAGCTCGAAGGCATCGAGGCTGCCGGGCAAACGCAGCCCCGGCGCGCCGGGCAGGTTCGCGAGCGCGGCGTCGATGGCCTGCGGTTGGGCGTCGAGATCGAGCCAGCGTCGCGCTGCCGCGACGACCCGGCCGCTCGCACCCGCCAGCGCTGGTGCGAAGCGCAGCAACACGACCGGCGCGGTCGCCGAGAACTCGGCCTCGACCCAGCCCGCAACCGGTGCCACCGTGCCGGCGCGAAGACTGCGCCGGACGCGCCGCTCGGCGACGACCTCGACTTCCGGCACCGCGCGCTGCGAGAGAAAGCGCAGCAACGCATCGATGTCGTACGGCGCGCGGTAGCCGAGCTTCACGGTGATCGCCGCTTCGGTGTCGAACGCGGCCTCGTCGGTCTCACCGCGCAGCCGGCTCGGGCTCATCCGGTAGTTGTCGGCGAACGCGGCGTTGAAGCGCCGCAG
>JANMWQ010000442.1:0-1893 GCA_031394085.1 Rhizobacter sp.
GTGTTCGCGGTGAAGCTGCAGTGGTTCTCGGCCGGCGGCTTCCCGGGCTGGGGCGAAGGCGTGTGGCCGGCGTTCAAGGCGCTCATCTTGCCGGCGGTGGCGCTCGCGGTCGTGCAGGCGGCGATCCTCGCGCGCATCACGCGCAGCGCGGTGCTCGACGTGCTGCGCGAAGACTTCGTGCGCACCGCGCGCGCCAAGGGCCTGAGCCGGCGCCAGGTGCTGTGGCGCCACGTGTTGCGCAACGCCTTCGTGCCGGTTCTGACCGTGATGGGGCTGCAGTTCGCGAGCCTGCTGACCGGCACGATCGTGGTCGAGAACGTGTTCGCGCTGCCGGGCCTGGGCCGGCTGAATTTTCAGGCGATCTCGACCCGCGACATCCTGGTGGTGCAGAACGTCGTGATGCTGCTGGCCGCCGCGGTGATCGTGATCAACTTCGTGGTCGACGTGCTGTATGCGGTGATCGACCCGCGGTTGAAGGTTCACTCGGCATGACGTTCGTACAACGGTCTGTGCGCCACAAGAGCTTCTTCATCGGCGGCGCACTCGTCGCGCTGCTGATCGCGACCGCGCTGCTGTCGTTCGTCTGGACGCCCTACGCCGCGACCGACCTCGACATCCCGAACAAGCTGCAAGCACCGAGCGCCACGCACTGGCTCGGCACCGACAGCCTGGGCCGCGACATCGTCTCGCTGCTGATCGTGGGCAGCCGCAACTCGATCGCGGTCGGGCTGATCGCGGTCGGCATCGGCAGCCTGTTCGGCGTTGGGCTCGGGCTGCTCGCGGCGGCACGGCGCGGCTGGGTCGAGGAGCTGGTGATGCGCTTCTCTGATTTCACCTTCGCTTTCCCGGCGCTGCTCTCGGCGATCATGCTGACCGCCGTCTACGGCCCCGGCCTGGGCGTGGCGATCGTCGCGATCGGCATCTTCAACGTGCCGGTGTTCGCCCGCATCACCCGCGCCGCGGCCCACGGCGTCTGGGCGCGCGAGTACGTGCTCGCGGCGCGCGCCTGCGGCAAGGGCGCGTGGCGCATCACCCTCGACCACGTGCTGCCGAACATCGCGGCGATCCTGATCGTGCAGGCGACGATCCAGTTCGCGGTCGCGATCCTGGCCGAAGCCGCGCTGAGCTACCTCGGCCTCGGCACCCAGCCGCCGACGCCGAGCTGGGGACGCATGCTCAACGAAGGGCAAAACATGATGTACCAGTCGTGGCTACTCGCCGTCTGGCCCGGTCTCGCGATCGTGTTCTCGGTGCTGGGGCTAAATTTGATGGGCGACGGGTTGCGCGATCTGCTCGATCCGCGGTTGGCGCGGGGGCGATAGCACTCGCAGCGCTCAGTCCGACAAGGTCGATTCCTAATGGCCTCTTGCAGTCACGGCACGACGCGGAGAAGAGCACTTGAACATGGGCAACGGCACACCATAGTTTGAGTTTGAATGGAATTCCGCCAAGGCGGCGTCGAACATAACGAAGCATGGCGCGGCGTTTGCGCAGGCGGCGACTGTGTTGCTCGGTCGGATGCGCTGGCATTGGCGGTGTTCGACGCGGAGCACGGTGAGTTTGAGGAGCGACAGTTCACGCTGGGATCGTCCAGCGAAGGCAGGCTGCTAGCGGTGTCGCACACGTGTTCGGCAACCGGCGCGGACAGTGCCCGCGTGCGGATCATTTCGGCGCGAGAGGTAACGCGCCATGAACGCAGGCAGTATGAGAACGACCCCCCCTCGCATCAGAATAGTTGTCGCCCCGATAGACCAACAACCCTGGGGGCGGCGATGAAGGAAGACATTGGCTCGATACGGACAGGCATTCAAGGACAGAGCGGTGGCGAGGTTGCTGGCGCCGGAGAGCGCGGCGTGGGATCTCGTTGCGCGAGAAGTCGGAATTGGAGCGGAC
>JANMWQ010000503.1:0-2669 GCA_031394085.1 Rhizobacter sp.
GTGCGGCGCACATGGTTCGCATAGTCGACCAGCAGGATCGCGTTCTTCGTCACCAGCCCCATCAGCATCACCAGGCCGATCATCGAGAACAGGTTCAGGGTCGAGCCGGTCAGCAGCAGCGCGAGCATCACACCGATCAGGGCCAAGGGCAGCGAGGCCATGATCGCGAACGGTTGCAAGAAGCTGCCGAACTGCGACGCGAGCACGATGTAGATGAACACCACCGCCGCACCGAGCGCCAGCAACACGCCCTGGAACGCCTCGGCCTGCTCCTTCGACTGGCCACCCATGTCGAAGCGGTAGCCCGGCGGCAGCACGGTTTCGTCGACCAGCTTCTTCACGTCGCTGCCCACGTCGCCGCTCGGCCGGCCGGTGGCGCCGGCGTAGATCGCCTGCCGCCGCTGCAGGTCTTGCCGCTTGATCACTTCGGGGTTGACGACCGACACCACATCGGCCACACGCGAGAGCGCGATCGGCGTGCCGTCTGCGGCAAACGCGACCGGCAGGTTGTCGAGCTGCGAGATGTTCTCGCGCATCGGGCGCGGCAGGCGCAGTTCGACCTCGACCTGCTCGCCGTCGGGCGCTGTCCAATACGTCGCGACATCGCCGTTGACGAAGCTGCGTAGGCTGGCGGCGAGCTGGGTCGGCGTCAGGCCGAGCTCGCGCGCGGCGTCGGCCTTGATGCGCACGGCGTAGGCCGGCAAGCCGGGCTTGACCGAGGTTTCGAGGTCGGTGATGCCCTTGATCTTGGCGATCTTGTCGGCGAGCTTGAGCACCTCGCGGTCGAGCACGGCCGGGTCGGGGCCGAGCAGCGAGACGAAGATCGGCCGCTGGCCGAGCGACACATCGGCACCCGGGATCGGCGCCAGGCCCTTGCGGATTGCTTCTTCGACCTGCTTTTGCGTGCGCTTGCGCTCGTGCGGCTTCAGCAGCTGGATCGTCAGGTCACCGGTGTTGCGCGAGCCACTGCCGGTGTCGCCCACGCTGGTCGAGATCATTCGCACCTCGGGCATCGCACGCACCACGTCTTCGACCTGGCGCATCTTCTCGCTGCCACGCTCCAAACTCGTGCCGACCGGCATGCGCACGTTCATGCGAATGTAGCTGTCGTCGGACTCGGGGATGAACTCGGTGCCGACCAGCGGCGCGAGAAAAATCGCGCCGACGAAGCTCGCGATACCGGCCCACACGACGATGCCGCGCGGTCCGATGAAGCGCAGGTAGCGCTTGCCCGAGAACACCCAGTGGATCAAGCGCTCGTAGATGCCGTGCATCGCATCGAGCAGGCGATCGGTGCCGCGCATCAGGTGGCCGATGACGGGCAGCTTGATCAGCTTGTTGGTGGGTGGATCTTTCCAGAGGCTCGAGAGCATCGGGTCGAGCGTGAAGCTGACGAACAGGCTCACCAGCACCGCCACCGCCACGGTGATGCCGAACGGAAAGAAGAACTTGCCGATGATCCCTTTCATAAACGCCACCGGCACGAACACCGCGCAGATCGCGAAGGTGGTCGCCATCACCGCCAGGCCGATTTCGTCGGTGCCTTCACGCGCTGCCGTGCGGTGGTCTTTGCCCATGTGGACGTGGCGCACGATGTTCTCGCGCACCACGATCGCATCGTCGATCAGCAAGCCGATGCACAGGCTGAGCGCCATCATCGTCATGAAGTTCAGCGTGAATCCGAACGCGTAGACCGCGATGAAGGCTGAGATCACCGCAATCGGCAATGTCAGGCCCGTGATGACCGTGCTGCGCCAGCTGTGCAGGAACAGGAACACGATCGCGATCGTCAGCAGCGCGCCTTCGATCAGCGTGCGCTTCACGCCCTTGAGCGAATCCTTGACCCAGTCGCTGTCGGCGTACACGAGCCGCAGCTCCACGCCGGGCGGCAGCGACTGGCGCAACTCTTCGGTCGCAGCCTTGATGCCGTCGCCGGTTTCGACGATGTTGGCGTCTTGCTGCTTGTAGACAAGGAATGCGATCGACGGCTTGCCGTCGACCCGCGCGATCGAAGTCGCCTCGCGTTCGCGCTCGACGAGTTGGCCTAAATCGCCGAGCCGCACCACCAGGTTGCCGCGCTTGGCGATCACCAGCTCGCCGAATGCCTTGGCGTCTCGCACGCGGCCTTCGACGCGCACCAGCGCATCTTCCTTCGCACTGCTCAGCAGGCCGACCGGCACGTCGGCGTTGGCGCGCTGCAGCGCCGTCGACACGTCGGCCGGCGTCAGCTGGTAAGCGCGCAGGCGCTGCGGGTCGAGGTCGACGCGCACCTGGCGCGTCGTCATGCCGCCGACATCGACCCGCGCCACACCGGCGACGCGTTCGATGCGCTTCCTCACCACCTGATCGGCGAGCAGCGAGAGCTCGCGCGCGCTGCGGTCGGGTGCGATCAGCGCGAGGTTGACAGTGGGCTGCGCGTTGTCGCCGTCGAAGCGCGAGATGTACGGCGCCTTCGCGTCACGCGGGAACGCGGGTTGCAGCGCCGAAACCTTGTCGCGCACGTCTTGCACCGCGCGACCCATGTCGGCACTGAGCTGGAACTCGACGACCGTCTCGCTGCGCCCTTCGACGCTGTTGGAGCGGATCATCTTGACGCCGGCGATGCCGTTCAGGCCGAGCTCGATCGGGCGCGTCAGCTCGGTCTCGATCGCCTCGGGCGAGGCGCCGGG
>JANMWQ010000532.1:0-8440 GCA_031394085.1 Rhizobacter sp.
GCGCGACCGAATAATCGGCCGCCTGGATCGACGATGGCATGCGCTTGAACTTGTCGAAGAAGCGCTTGCTCCAGGCGCGCGATTCGGCCGACTGGTTCCAGTACCAGCTGTCGGTCAGGTACATGCCCTGCGTCGCCTTCAGGCCCAGCGAGTGCACGTCGTTGATGAACATCAGCAGGCCGGCCAGCTTCATCGTCTTGGTGATGCCGAACTCGTTCGCCGCCTTGATCGCGTTGACGGTGTCGCCACCGGCGTTCGCGAGCCCCAGGATCTCGGCCTTGCTGCCCTGCGCCTGCAGCAGGAACGAGGAAAAATCGCTCGCGGCCAGCGGGTGGCGCACGGCCCCCACGACCGTGCCGCCAGCCGCCTTCACCGCGGCGGAGGCGTCGCCTTGCAGCGCCGTGCCGAACGCATAGTCGGCAGTGAGGAAATACCAGCTCTTGCCGCCCGACTTGACCACCGCCGGCGCCGTGCCCTTGGCGAGCGCGACCGTGTCGTAGGCGTAGTGAATCGTGTACGGCGAGCACTGGTCGTTGGTCAGCGCCGAACTGCCGGGACCGACCGCCAGGAACGGCTTCTTCTTCTCGGCCGCCACCTTGGCCATCGCGAGTGCCGTGCCGGAGTTGGTGCCGCCGATGAGCATGTCCACGCCCTGCGTGTCGAACCACTCGCGGGCCTTGGCCGCGGCCACGTCGGCCTTGTTCTGGTGGTCGGCGACGAGCAGTTCGACCTTCTTGCCGTTGATGGCGCCGCCCATGTCGGCGATCGCCATGCGAATCGCTTCGGCGCCGGCCGGGCCGTCGATGTCGGCGTACAGGCCCGAGAGATCGGTGATGAAGCCGATTTTGATCACGTCGCCCGAGATCTGGGCGTGGGCCGAGGCGGCGAACAGCGTGGTCGCGGCGAGCGCGCAGGCGGTAGAGAGTTGGGTCAGTTTCATCGAGGGTCTCCGTGGGGAAATTGGCTTGTGAATTGGCTTGCGGTCGGGGCGCGGTTCAGACGCCGAGGTATTCGTGCAATCGCTCGAGGCGCGACGGCAACTCGGCCTGGGTGAACTCTTGAATCACCTCGCCGTGCTCCATCACCATGAAGCGATCGGCGAGCGGCGCTGCGAAGCGAAAGTTCTGCTCGACCATCAGCACCGTGTAGCCCTGCCGGCGCAGCGCGATCACCATCTCGGCGAGCTTTTGCACGATCACCGGCGCGAGGCCTTCGGAAATTTCATCGAGCAACAGCAGCCGCGCGCCGGTGCGCAAAATGCGCGCAACCGCGAGCATCTGCTGCTCGCCGCCCGACAGGCGTGTGCCCTGGCTCGACGCACGCTCCTTCAGGTTCGGGAACATCGCGTAGATCTGCTCGACGCTCATGCCGCCCTCGGCCAGCGTCGGCGGCAGCATCAGGTTTTCTTCGCACGACAGGGTCGAGAAGATGCCGCGCTCTTCGGGGCAATAGCCGAGGCCGAGCCGCGCGATGCGGTGCGTGGCCATGGCGATCGTCTCGGCACCGTGCACCTTGATCGAACCCTTGCGCGTACCGATCAGGCCCATGATCGCGCGCATCGTGCTCGTGCGGCCCGCGCCGTTGCGGCCGAGCAAGGTCACGACCTCGCCTTCGTTGACGACGAAATTCACGCCATGCAGCACGTGCGATTCGCCGTACCAGCCGTGCAGGTCTTTGACTTCGAGGAAAGGCACGCTCATCAGTGCGCCCCTTTTAGCTCGACGTTGGCCGAGCCCATGTAGGCCTCGATCACGGCCGGGTTCTTCGACACTTGTTCATACGGCCCTTCGGCCAGCGTCGCGCCGCGCTGCAGCACGGTGATCGTGTCGGCGATGCTGGCGACCACGCTCATGTTGTGCTCGACCATCAGCACCGTGCGGCTGGCCGCGACCTTCTTGATCAGCTGGCGGATGCGGTCGACGTCCTCCAAGCCCATGCCCTGCGTCGGCTCGTCGAGCAGCATCAGCTTCGGGTCCATCGCCAGCGTGGTCGCGATCTCGAGTGCGCGCTTGCGGCCGTAACTCAGCTCGACGGCGAGCAGCCGCGCATACGGCGCCAGATCGACTTCGGTGAGCAGCGCCAGCGCGCGCTCGTCGAGCGATTCGAGCGAGCGCTCGGGCTTCCAGAAATGAAACGAGGTGCCGAGTTGGCGTTGCAGCGCGACGCGCACGTTCTCGAGCACGCTCAGGTGCGGGAACACCGCCGAGATCTGGAACGAGCGGATCACGCCGCGCCGCGCGATCGCCGCCGGTTTGTCGGGTGTGATGTCGGTGCCGTCGAACAAGATCTGGCCGCTCGTGGGAATCAGGAATTTCGTCAGCAGGTTGAAGCAAGTCGTCTTGCCGGCGCCGTTCGGGCCGATCAGCGCGTGGATGCTGCCGCGCCGCACGTTCAGGTTGACCTTGCTGACCGCCACGAAGCCCTTGAACTCTTTCGTGAGTTCGCGGGTTTCGAGGATGAATTCACCGCTCATGAGTGGCCTCCGGCCTTGCGCTGCCGCACCGCGGCGCTCGCGGTTTTCACTTCGCCGCCGAGCCGCTGCGACAGCGTGCGCGCAACCGCGAGGATCGCATCGCGATGGCGGTCGCCACGATCGGCGCCGAGCAACGCCTTGTTGATGCAGACGGCCACGCCGGCCACCACCTGCCCGCTCGCGTCGAACACCGGCGCACCGAACGAATACACGCCTTCGCGCACCGATTCATCGTCGATGCTGTAGCCGCGTTTGCGATTGATCGCGACTTCTTTGAGCAGCGACTCGATCTCGCGCGGGCCCTTGCGCGTGAGGTGCGGGCCGAGGCCGGCGGCGAACAGCGTGCGCACCTCGTCGGGCTCGCGGAAAGCGAGCATCGCGCGCCCGCTGCCAGACAAGTACGCCGGCAGCCGCATGCCGACGTTGAACGCCAGCCCGAGCGGCCGCGCGCTGTTGCGCACGGCCACGTACAGCGCGTCGCCGCCGCTGAGCACCGAAAGCACGACGGTCTCGGCGGGCGCTGCGCCGGCATCGACCCACAGCGCGTTGAACTCCCGGGCCACGTCGGTGCCCGAGACGAAAGCCTCGGCCAGGCTCATCACGCGCGGGCCGATCAGGAACGCACCGTCGGGCTGGCGCCTCAGGTAGCCGAACGACATCAACGTGTTGCACAGGCCGTGCACGCTGCTCTTGGGCAGCGCGAGTTCGAGCGTGAGCTGCGCCAGGCTCATCGGCTCGCGTTGCTGCGCGAGGCGATCGAGCAGCGTCAATGCACGGGTCACGGCCGGCACCAGCGGCGCGGCGGCCGCCGTTTGCGGCAGGCGGCGCGGCGGCGTTCGCGGTGAGTCGGGCGTGGCGTGCAGGATCGTCTCCGTCGGCATGCCGAGACGCAGGATTGCGCGCGGCTTGCCGGGTTGGAAGAACCACTTCGCTCGTTCAACAGGTTGAACGGAGTTCAGTGGAGCAGGCGGGAGTCTGTTTCAGACGGACCCGCGCCGCAAGCCCCGGCAAGCGTTTATCGGGAAAACACCGAGGCGCATCGGTTGCCGTGCCGGCAGCGGCAGCGCCGTACTCAGCGCAGTCGGCCGCGCGCGTCGATCGGCCACACGGCTTCGACCACGCCGCGCTCCAGACCGCCGCGCACCGCGATGTAGTGATCGTGCAGGTTGACGGTCGGGTCGCAATGGCCGGGCACGAGCCAGACGGTCTCGCCGAGCGCTGGCAGCGGCGCGCCGGCACGCGACGACATCAGGATGCCGTGCTCGTCACCGCCGTTGCCATACGCGAGCTCGCGGTGCCAGACCCGCGGCAAGCCCGAGTCGATCGCATGTGCCTTGTGACCGGCATCGACGACGGCATGCGAGGCGCCCAGGCTCATCACTTGCGACTTGACGAACAGCGTGTGCTCGAACGCCGGTGCGCGAAATGACGGCCCCAAGACGCCTGCGGCGTCGTCCCCCGAGGGGAGCGCGGGCCCCTTGGGGCGGCCCGGCGTGGCCCGCATCGCGCCTTCGTTCTGAGCGTAGTCGGCGTCCATGAACAGGTAGCTGCCGCACTGCAGCTCACCGTAGACGCGGCTCGCCGCCTCGAACGCGAAGCTGCCGGTGCCGCCGCCCGTGACGAGCGGGCAGTGCATGCCGGCCGAGGTGATGCTCGCCTGCGCGGCGCGCACCAGCGTGACCGCATGGCGGATCGCCGCCTCGCGTTCGGCCGATGTGCGCAAATGCTGCGCGCGGCCGTGGTAGGCCTGCAGGCCGGCGAAGCGCAGGCCGTGCGAGACGACCTGGTGTGCCAGCGCGCCGGCCGCCGCTGGTGCGACGCCGCAGCGGCCCTGCCCGACGTCGATCTCGACAAAAACGCCGAGGTTGGTGCCAGCGGCCTTCAGTGCCGCGGCGAGCCGGTCGACGCCGAGGGTGGAATCGACCGCGATCGCGAGCTTCAGGCGACCCGCGAGTGCGGCCACGCGCGCGAGCTTGGCCGCGTCGATGATCTCGTTGCTGATGTAGATGTCGGCCACGCCCGCGTCGGCCAGCGCCTCGGCCTCGCCGACCTTCTGCACGCACACGCCGACCGCGCCGGCCTGCATCTGCAGCCGCGCGATCGCCGCGCTCTTGTGCATCTTGGCGTGGGGCCGCAGTTCGATGCCGTGCGCGAGCGAGAACGCCGCCATCGAAGCGAGGTTGCGCTCCATCGCATCGAGGTCGATCACCAGCGCCGGCGTGTCGACCGCATCGACCGGGTCACCGACCGTTGCAGCGGCCGGTACGCTCACCCGGCAGCCTTCGCCGACCGCGCCGGCTTCACGGGCGCATCGACAGCGGCATCGACATCGCCGTACTCGCCCTGCGCATCGTCGTCGAGGTGAAAGTCGTCGCCCCAGCCGACCAGCGTGAAGCCCTGCGGCGTGTACAGCAGGCGGTTGATCGCGGCATTGCCGAGCTGCCACGAGCGCGGCGCATCGAGCGCGACGCGCGAGGCGGCGCGGTACAAGCAGTCCATCACGCCGCCGTGCGAGACCAGCGCGATCGTCTGGCCCGCGTGCCCCGCCGCCAGGCGCGTGACGGCTGCGATGCTGCGGGCGTAGAACTGCATCAGTGTTTCACCGCCGGGCGCACCGAAGGTCGGGTCGCGGCGGCGCCAGCGCTCGCCCATCTCGGGCCAGCGCGCGTTGATCTCGGCGTAGTGCAGGCCTTCGAACTCGCCGAAGCCGCGCTCGCGCAGCCCCACGTCGGTGACCACCGGGTCACCGCAGCCGCGCGACACGGCCTGTGCCGTTTCCATCGCGCGCAGCAAGTCGCTCGAATAGACCGCAGCGATGTCTTCATCGGCGACCGCGAGCGCGAGCCGGTGCACCTGCCAGCGCCCCATCTCGTTGAGCGGCACATCGAGCTGGCCCTGGATGCGGCCGTCGACGTTCCACGCCGTTTCGCCGTGGCGGATCGCGAGGATGCGGGTCGCCGCGTGATCGGGCGCCTCGAGCATCTAGATCAACCTGCGATTGAGTGTGTACGTGCCCGAGTGCGTGGCCTCGGCCAGGATGTGCGGGTAGATCGCCTCGCGCACCTGCGGCCCGGTGAACTTGCCTTCGACCGGCACGTGGGAGGTAGCGAGCGCGTACACCGTGAACACGTAGTGGTGGATCAGCGAATCGTTGAACGGCGGGAACGGACCGTCGTAGCCGAAGTAGTCGCCCGCCATGTCGGCGTTGCCGGCGAACCAGCCGGTGTAGTCGTTGAGGCCGTGGCGTGCGCTCGTTGGCCCTGATCCCTCCAGCGCCACCACCTCGGGGCCCGGCTTGCCGTGCGCGGTGAAGCCGCGGCTGAACTGGCCTTCGGTGATCTCGCTGCAGGCAGCAGGCAGATCGACCATCACCCAGTGGAAGAAGTCGACGCGCGGCAGGTCGGCCGGCACTTCGCGGTCGGCCTTGTTGACGTCGTCACCCAGGCTCGGCACATCGAAATCGTGGCAGATCAGCGCGAACGACATCGTGCCTGCCGGCACCTCGCTCCAGGCCAGGTGCGGGCTGATGTTGTCGGAGAAGGTCACGCCCTTGGCCACGTCGGGCTTGCCGGCCGCGTACTTGGTCGGGATGCGTTCCCCGTTGATCCAGCTTTCGCTCCACAGCTTCATGATTGCTCAGACACCCCAGACGATGTCGGCGTTCTCGGCCATCGAGCGTTTCATCATCTCGGCCAGCGGCCAGGCGCGCTGGCGCAGGCTCACGCCGTCGCGCGGTGCCAGCCTCTTGCCTTCGGCCGCGGCGTCTTTTTCGGCTTGCGCACGCGTTGCTTCGTCGGCAGCCACGGCCTGCTCGATCGCGGCGATCGCAGCAGCCATCGATGCGGCTTCGACGATGCCTTGCGCAGCGGGCGTTTTGCCGATCAGGCGCAGCACATCGTCACCGGCCGGGCCCGTCATGATGACGTCGCCCGCCGCCTTGGATTTGAACTTGTAGATCATGGTCGGTACAGGTACGCGATTGAACGGGAATGGCGATTGTGCGCCCGGCAACACCCGGTCATCGACACGCCCGTCGGACCTGGCCGCGAGGTACATGCGGCGGGCGCGCACCACGCTTTCGCGCGCCAGCCCGCGCGCTTGCGGCAGCTGTGGGCGAGCTTGCCCTGCTGCGCCTCGGGCAGCGTCATGCCGGCATCGCGGCAGCAGGCGCAGGAGCAGGAGCAGGGCCGCATCGGATCGAGACAGCGCTCGCAGAGCGAGCCGTCAGGGCATCGACGCGACGCCGACGCGCGCCTCGAATGCCGCCGCGTCGAGCGCCGGCGCGTAGAGGTAGCCCTGGAACAGGTCGCAGCCCGCGTCTTGCAAAAAGCGGCGCTGCGCCTCGGTCTCGACGCCCTCGGCCACGATCTGCAGGCGCAGCGCCCGGCCCATGTGGATGATCGCCTGCACGATCGCCACGTCGCTCTCCTCGGTCGGCAGGCCGCTGACGAAACTCCGGTCGATCTTGAGCCGCCCGATCGGAAAGCGCTTCAGGTAGGCCAGGCTCGAATAGCCGGTGCCGAAATCGTCGATCGCCAATCTGACGCCGAGCTGCGCGAGCGCCTGCAGGCGCAGCATCGCGTCGGGCGCGTCCTGGATCAGGATCGACTCGGTGAGTTCGAGCTCGAGCCACTGCGGCGGCAGGCGCGCTTCGCGCAGCACCGCCGCGACGCCGTCGACGAAGCCGGGTTGCTGGAACTGCAGCGCCGAGACGTTCACCGAGACCGTCATCGCACGGCCCGCGGCGACCCAGGCTGCGGCCTGCGCCACCGCGCGGTCGAGCACCCACTCGCCGATCGAAACGATGAAGCCGCTCTCTTCTGCGACCGGGATGAACTCGCCCGGCGAGATGTCGCCGAGCTCGGGGTCGCGCCAGCGGATCAGCGCCTCGGCGCCGATCACCGCCCCGCTCTGCAGATCGACCTGCGGCTGGTAGTGAAGCCGAAACCGGCCCTGCACCAGCGCCAGCCGCATCGCGTGATCGAGCTTCATGCGCGAGCGCGAATGCACGTCGTTGCCCTCCGGCCGTGGCTGGTGGAAGCGAAAGCCCGCGCGCCCGGCGAGCTTCACGTCGCGCATCGCCGCGTCGGCGCGGCGCACCAGTTCGTCCAGGCCGGTGCCGTCGTTCGGGTACAGCGCGATGCCGACGCTCGCGGTCACCGTGAAACTCATGCCGCCCTGCGTGAACGGCTGTTTCAATGCATCCATCACGCGCCACGCTGCGCTCTCGGCGCCGTGGTCGTCGGCATGGTTCGCGAGCACGACGAACTCGTCGCCGCCGAGCCGCGCGACGGTGTCGCCCTGGCGCACGCAGCCCTTGATGCGCTCGGCCACGTCGAGCAGCACGCGGTCGCCGAAGACGCGGCCGAGCGTCTCGTTGATGTGGTCGAAGCGGTCGAGGTTCAGGAACAGCAACGCGAACGGCGTGCCTTCGCGCCTGGCTTGCGCGAGCGCCACTTCGACGCGGTCGGCGAACAGGCGGCGATTCGGCAGGCCGGTCAGCGCATCGGTGTACGAGAGGGTCTCGATGCGATGCTCGGCTTCGAGCTTCGCGGTGATGTCTCGGAACGAATAGACGCGCCCGATCGGGCGGCCGCGCAAGCACTGCGGCAGGGTCACGCGCTCGAGCACCGTGCCCGAGTGCAGGCGCAGCACGTCGCTCGCCTGCAGCATCGTCGCATCGTCGATCGCGGCGAGCCTGCGCATGTAGGCCGATGGATCGACGACGCTGCGGCGCATCCACTCGAGCACGGCATCGTCGTCGCGCTGGCCGAGCAGCTCGGGCGGGATCTGCCAGAGCTGCGCGAAACGCTGGTTGAAGTTGCGGATGCGGCCACTGAGATCGGTGACGAGGATGCCGTCCTGCGTCGATTCGAGCGTGGCGCGCAGGTCGGCGGCCGCGCCTTCGAGTTCGCGCTCGATGCTCACCTGCGCGCTGCGGTCGTGCAGCACGACGACGAAGAACGC
>JANMWQ010000562.1:0-5592 GCA_031394085.1 Rhizobacter sp.
TCGAGAACGTCGACATCCCGCGCCTGCAAGCCTTCTATCACCTGTACTACCAGCCCGACAACGCGACCCTGACCGTCTCGGGCAAGTTCGATCCGGCGCGCGTGCTGAAGCGGGTGGCCGACTCGTTCGGCGCGATTCCGAAACCAACCCGCCAGTTGCCCGTGCTCTACACGCTCGACCCGGTGCAGGACGGCGAGCGCAGCGTGACGCTGCAGCGCGTCGGCGGCACGCCGTTGATCCAGGCCGGGTACCACGTACCGGCCGGCCCGGCGACCGACTACGCAGCGGTCGAGTTGCTCACCGTGATCCTCGGCGACACGCCCTCGGGCCGCCTCTACAAGCGCCTCACGCAAAAGCAATTGGCCTCGGGCGTGAACTCATATGCCTTTGCGCTCGCCGACCCGGGCGCGATGTTCGTCGACGCGCAAGTCGCGCCGGGGCAGGATGTCGACAAGGCGCGCGCCGAGATGCTCGCCACCGTCGAATCGATCGCCCGCGAGCCGGTCACCGCCGACGAACTCGCCCGCGCCAAGCTGAAGTGGCTCAAGGATTGGGAGCAGTCGTTCACCGACCCGGAAGCCGTGGGGTTCGCGATGTCCGAGTCGATCTCACAAGGCGATTGGCGCTTGTTCTTCCTGACTCGCGATCGCGTGCGTGACGCATCACTGGCCGATGTGCAGCGCGTCGCCGAGCAGTACTTGCTGCCGTCGAACCGAACCCTCGGCACCTATTTGCCGATCGACAAGCCGGTGCGCGCGCCACCGCCGGCGCGGGTCGACCTCGCGCAGGCGATGAAGGATTTCAAGCCGCAAGCGGCGGCTGCCAAGGTCGAGGCCTTCGAGGCCACGCCGGTCAACATCGACGCCCGCACGCAGACCTTCGCGGTCGGTGGCGTGAAGGGCGCGCTGCTGCCCAAGGGCACGCGTGGCAACGCCGTCACGGCCGTGCTGATGCTGCAGTTCGGCGACGAGAAGACCCTGTTCGGGCAGAACGCTGCGGCTCAAGCGGCGGCGTCGCTGCTCGACAAAGGCACCAAGACATTGAACCGCCAGCAAGTGCAAGACCGACTCGATTCACTCAAGACCGAGCTTGCCGTCGGTGCCTCGCCGGGCCGTGTGACGATCACGCTGCAGTCGAGGCGCGAGCAGCTGCCGGCCGCGATCGAACTCGTCGGTGATCTGCTGCGCAACCCGGTGTTTCCGCCCGACACGCTCGATGAATTCAAGCGCGGCGTGCAGACCGGCATCGACCAGCAGCGCAAAGACCCGGGCTCACTCGCGCGCAACACGCTCGACCGGCTCGGCAACCCGTACCCGCGGGGCGATGTGCGTTACAAGGCGAGCTTCGACGAACTGGCCGAAGACTATTCGGCGCTGACAATCGAGCGCGTGCGCGATTTCCATGCGCGTTTTTATGGGGCCGGCAACGGCGAGTTCTCGGCCGTCGGCGACATGGACGCGCCCAGTGTCAAAGCCGCGCTGCAAACCGCGCTCGCGGGGTGGGGCGCTGGCGCGCCGTTCACGCGCGTGCCGCAGCCGCTGGTGTCGGTAAAACCCGAGCAACTGTTGATCGCCACGCCCGACCGACCCAGCGCGAACCTGCTGGTGCGCCTGCCGGTGCCGATGAACGACACCGACGCCGACTACCCCGCGCTGACGATCGCGAACTACCTGCTCGGCGGTGGTGGTACGTCGCGGCTGTGGAGGCGCATCCGCGAGGGCGACGGCCTTTCGTACGGCGTCGGCAGCCAGGTCGAGTGGAACAACATCGACCGCAACTCGGTGTGGCAGGCCAGCGCGATCTTCGCGCCGCAGAACCGCGCCAAGGTCGAGACCGCGTTTCGCGAGGAGCTGGCACGCGCGCTGAAAGACGGCTTTACCGCGCAGGAGCTGGCCGAGGGCAAGGCCAGCGTGCTCAACTACCGCCAGCTCGGGCGGGCGCAGGATGCGGGCGTGGCGAGCACGCTGGCGAACAACCTGTACCTCGGGCGCACGTTTGCGGTTCAGGCGCGGGTCGACGCTGCGATCGGCGCTTTGACTCTGGAGCAGGTCAACGCCGCGCTGCGAACCTATGTCAAACCGGAGAACTTCGTGGCCGCCTACGCGGGCGACTTCAAGCCTTGAGCCGTCAGGCGGTCGTCTTGAACGGCCGCCGGTCATTGAGTTCGCTGATGTAGCTGGCGACGCCGTCGCCTTCACGTTCGAGAAAGTCACCGACAGCCTGCGCGAACTGCGGGTGCGCGAGCCAGTGCGCCGACCAGGTCTGCACCGGCAGCAGGCCGCGTGCCATCTTGTGCTCGCCCTGCGCGCCGCCCTCGAACCGCTCGTAGCCGTTGGCGATGCACCAGGCGAGTGGTTGGTAGTAGCAGGCCTCGAAGTGCAGACACGGAATGTGTTCGACCGCGCCCCAATAGCGACCGAAGGCGCATCGGCGTTCGGGGTCGATGCAGATCAGCGAGGCGGCGATGCGCTCGCCTTCTTTCCATGCAACGAAGAGCAGCCAGTTCTCTGGCATCGTGTTCGCCATGCGGTCGAAGAAATCACGCGTCAAGTAGGGCGTCGAGTGATGTTCGCGGTAGGTTTGCGCGTAGCAGCGGTAGAAAAAATCCCAGTCGTCGTGGGTGATCTGCGCGCCTTGCAGTTCGGTGAACACGACGCCCGCGTCGGTGACCTTGCGGCGTTCTTGCTGGATCTTCTTGCGCTTCTCGCGCTGCAGGCTGGCGAGCAGGTCGGTGAAGTCGGCGTAGGGCGCAGGCTCGCGCTGGGTCCAGTGGAATTGCACGGTGCTGCGCATCATCCAGCCTTCGTCGCGGGCGGACTCCTGGTCGGCTTCATCCAGGAACAACAGGTGCGCCGACGAGAACTTCGCGTTGCGCGCGAGTTGCTGCATCGCACGCAACAAAACGCGCCTGCCGGTTTGATCACGCGCCAGCAGGCGCGGGCCGGGCACCGGCGTGAACGGCACCGCGTCGAGCAGCTTCGGGTAGTAGTCCAGGCCGTGGCGCTGGTAGGCATCGGCCCAGGCCCAGTCGAACACGTACTCGCCGTAAGAGTGCTCCTTCAGGTAGAGCGGGCAGGCCGCGATCAGCGTCTCGGCATCGAACACGGCGAGGAACTGCGGCACCCAGCCGGTCTTCGCGACCGCGCTCGCGGATTGGTGCAGTGCCAGCAGGTACTCGTGGCGCATGAACGGCGTGCTGCTCGGCTGCGCCGCGAGCAACTCGTTCCACCGCGCGGCCTCGATCGCAGCCGGGTCGTCGAAGACCCGAATGACATAATCGTTCGAGGCATTCGAGCCCATCTCTTCGCCCACTTTTTCGCCGTCTGAACCTCGCTCACGCGCGTCTAAATTTCGCACCATGTCAGCACAACCTTCGGTCAAAGTGGCCCTGGCGCAAATCAACGCCACGGTCGGTGATTTGGCGGGCAATGGGGCGCGCATCGTCGATGCGGCGCGCCGCGCTCACTCGAACGGCGCGCGGCTCGTGCTCACGCCCGAACTCGGCCTGTGCGGCTACCCCCCTGAAGACCTGCTGCTGCGCCCCGCGTTCATGCGGGCATGTGCCGTGGCCTTGGCCGATTGCGCGCGTGCCTTGGCCGATTTGCAGGGGTTGTTCGTGGTGGTGGGGCATCCGCATCAGTTCGGTGATCGGAGCGATGTTAGGTCGAACTCGGTTTCGGTGCCTCAGCGCTACAACGCGGCCTCGGTGCTGAGCGAAGGCCGGGTCATCGCGACCTATTGCAAGCGCGAGCTGCCGAATTACCAGGTCTTCGACGAGCGGCGCTATTTCGCCTCGGGCCGCGATGCGGGGCAAGGCGCCGTGGTGTTCGAGGTCGCGGGGTTGAGGTTCGGTCTGAGCATCTGCGAAGACGCGTGGTTCGACGAGCCGGGCGAGGCCGCCAAGGCCGCCGGCGCGCAGGTGCTGTGCGTGCTCAACGCCTCGCCGTTCCACCTCGGCAAGCTGGGCGAGCGCGAGCAGCGCATGGCGCAGACCGCGCGGGCGCTGCAGATGCCGCTGCTGTACGCGCACCTGGCCGGCGGGCAGGACGAGGTCGTGTTCGACGGCGCTTCGTTCGCACTCGACGCGAGCGGCGCGGTGACCGCACGGGCGCCGATGTTCGACGAGGCGCTGAGCTTTGTCGAGGTCACTGCGACAACCGCGCAAGGTGCGGTTGTCGAGGTGCCGGCCATCGAAGCGCAAGCCTGGGCCGCGCTGGTCGTCGGCGTGCGCGACTACGTCGACAAAAACGGGTTTCCCGGCGTCATCATCGGCCTCTCTGGCGGCATCGATTCGGCGCTCGTGCTCGCGATCGCGGTCGACGCGCTGGGCGCCGAGCGGGTGCGCACCGTGATGATGCCGTCGCCGTACACCGCCGAGATTTCGTGGATCGACGCTCGCGACATGGCCGAGCGGCTCGGTGTGCGCTACGACGAGATCTCGATCGTGCCGATGTTCGAGGCGTTCAAGCAGAGTCTCGCCGCCGAGTTCGCCGGCCGCGCCGAAGACGCCACCGAAGAGAACATCCAGGCGCGCATCCGCGGCACGTTGCTGATGGCGCTGTCGAACAAGTTCGGCACCATCGTGCTGACCACCGGCAACAAGAGCGAGATGGCGACCGGCTACTGCACGCTCTATGGCGACATGGCCGGCGGCTTCGCGGTGATCAAGGACGTGGCCAAGACGCTGGTCTATCGGCTCGCGGTCTGGAAGAACCAACAGGGCTTCGAAGCGATCCCGGAGCGCATCATCACGCGAGCGCCGTCGGCCGAGTTGCGCCCCGATCAGAAGGACCAGGACAGCCTGCCGCCCTACGGGGTGCTCGACGCGATCCTGTCGCGCTACATGGAGCTCGACCAGGGCATCGACGAGATCGTCTCGGCGGGGTTCGCTGCGGCCGATGTCGAACGTGTGACCCGGCTCATCAAGATCAACGAGTACAAGCGGCGCCAGTCGCCGGTGGGCATCCGAATTACCCATCGCGCGTTCGGGCGCGATTGGCGTTACCCGATCACCTCGAAGTTCCGCGCTTAAACTTGAGTCGTCGAAATCTGCAGGAGCCCGCCATGAAACAAATCACCGCGATCGTCAAACCCTTCAAGCTTGAAGAAGTGCGCGAGGCGCTTGGGCAGGTGGGTGTGACCGGCCTGACCGTGACGGAAGTGAAGGGTTTCGGGCGCCAGAAGGGTCACACCGAGCTGTACCGAGGCGCCGAGTATGTGGTCGACTTTTTGCCGAAGGTCAAGCTTGAGGTCGTCGTCAAAGACACCGATGTCGACCGCTGCGTCGATGCGATCGTCAAGGCCGCCAAGACCGGCAAGATCGGGGACGGCAAGATCTTCGTCACCGCGGTCGAACAGGTGGTGCGCATCCGTACCGGCGAGACGAACGACGAAGCGGTCTGAGCTTCGCTGAGGCTGTTCAGATTTTGCGGTAGTCGTCGGGCGCGGTTGCGAGCGGCGCCAGCGCGCCCAAGCGCCCGACCAACGCGACCGCGTCGGTGTCAACCTGCAACAGTTCAGACTGAGTCGATGCCATGAAGCCTTGACCGAGGCTGAGCTGCAAGAAGCCGAGCAACGCGTCGTAGTAGCCGG
>JANMWQ010000576.1:0-11947 GCA_031394085.1 Rhizobacter sp.
CGCCCCCCCACCCCGGCCCCCTGGGACGCCCCCCCCCCCTCCACCGCGCGGCCGACGTGGCTCCGGGGGTGGGCGGCCCCCCCATGGCCTACGCCTATGACTTCCCCGGGGCCCCCCGCCCCCCCGACCACTCCTTCCCCCCCTGGGGAAAGGCCGGGATGGGGGCTGGCTGCCGCGCGAGGCTCCCTCGAAGAGCCCCCACCCCCGCCCTCCCCCAGAGGGGGTGGGAGCAAGACGAGATCCTCGGCCGCCAACTGCGCGGTCCGCACCATGCCGACGATGCCACCGGCCGGGCCGGAAAGAATCGCATCTTTGCCCTGGAACGCATGCGCATCGGCCAACCCACCGCTCGACTGCATGAAGAACAGCTTCACGCCCGGCATCTCGCCAGCGACCTGCTCGACATAGCGACGCAGGATCGGCGACAGGTAGGCATCGACCACCGTGGTGTCGCCGCGCCCCACGAGCTTCATCAACGGGCTGACCTGGTGCGACACGCTGACCTGCGTGAAGCCCGCTTCCTGCGCGAGCCGCTGCGCGGCGAGCTCGTGCGCCGGATAGCGGTAGCCATGCATGAACAGAATAGCGACGCTGCGCAGGCCGGCATCGAACGCGGCCCACAAGCGCTCGCGCAGGTGCAGCTCGTCGAGCGGCAGCACCACGTCGCCGTGCGCGCCGACGCGCTCGATGGCTTCGATCACGCGGGTGTAGAGCAACTCGGGCAGCACGATGTGGCGATCGAAGATGCGCGGGCGCTCCTGGTAGCCGATGCGCAGCGCGTCGCGAAAGCCCCGGGTCGTGACGAGCAACGTCGGCTCGCCCTTGCGTTCGAGCAGCGCGTTGGTCGCGACCGTGGTGCCCATCTTCACGCACTCGACGAGCGCGGGCGTGACCGCTTCGCCCGGCTTCAATCCGAGCAGATGCCGGATGCCGGCGACGGCCGCGTCGCGGTATTGCTCCGGGTTTTCGCTGAGCAGCTTGTGCGTAACGAGCGAACCATCGGGCCGCTTGCCGACGACATCGGTGAAGGTGCCGCCGCGGTCGATCCAGAACTGCCAGCGCTTGGGCGTCGTCGGTTGGGAAGTGGTGGTCATGGTCAGCCTTCGAGATCGGTCACGAACATCTTGCCGGGCGCGTGCGTGATGCAAAACGCCAGCTTGCTGCGTTGCGCGACCCATTGAGGCGTGACGCCGCAAGCCCAGAACATCGGCAACTCGTCGTCCATGATCTCGACCGGGTCGCCGTACTCCGGCCGCGCGATGTCGGCGATGCCGAGCGCCGCCGGGTTGCCCACGTGCACCGGCGCGCCATGCGCGATCGGCAGCCGGGCGGAAATCTCGACCACGCGCGCGACATCGCGGCTCTTGATCGGCCGCATGCTGACAACCATTTCGCCGCTGAAGATGCCGGCCGGCGTGCACGCGATGTGGGTGCGGTACATCGCGACGTTGCGGCCCTGGTCGATGTGCCGCAGCCGCACGCCGGCCGCCTGCACCGCCGATTCGAACGAGAAGCTGCAGCCGATCAAAAAGCCGACCATGTCGTCGCGCCACAGGCGCGCGACCTCGTCGCGCTCCTCGACCAACTCACCGTCGCGGTAGACGCGGTAGCCCGGCACATCGGTCGCGATGTTCGCGCCCGGCGCGCACAGCGGCTCGACCACGCCGGGCGCGAGCACCTCGATCAGCGGGCAAGGCTTGGGGTTGCGCTGGCAGAACAGCAGGAAGTCGAAAGCCTGCGCCTTCGGCACGATCATCAGGTTGGCCTGGATGCGGCCCGGCGCCTGGCCCGCGGTGTCGCGTTTGAACTCGCCGGTGCGCGCAGCACGGCGCAGTTCGGCGGGCGAGTGGAAGGTGATCAGGTCACTCGTGGTGTCACTCATTGCAATGGTCTCCGTTTCAATGCGGCGGCACGAAGCGCGACCGCGCAGGCGTCACCGGCCCAAAATCAAAGCCCGAGATAGGCCTTCTTGACCGACTCGTCGTGCAGCAGCGCTTGGGCGTCGCCTTCCATCACGATGCGGCCGGTCTGGATCACGTAGCCGCGGTGCGCGATGCCGAGCGCCTTGTGCAGGTTCTGCTCGACCAGCAGGATCGCCACACCGCGCTCGTTGACGCGCTGGATCACGTCGAGCACCTTGGTGACGAACTTCGGCGCGATGCCCCACGAGGGCTCGTCGAGCATCAGCAGGCGCGGATTGGCCATCAGCCCGCGCGCGATCGCCAGCATCTTCTGCTCGCCGCCGCTCATCGTGCCGGCGAGCTGCGTCGCGCGCTCGGCGAGGATCGGAAACAGCGCCAGCATCTCGTCGATGCTGGCCGCCACTTCGTCTTTGCTGGCGCGGGTGAACGCACCGAGTTCGAGGTTGCGCCGCACCGTGAGGCGCGGGAACAGGCGCCGGCCTTCGGGCACGAGCGAGAGACCGAGCGGCACGCGATCGTGTGCGGCAACGGGGTTCAGTTCCTTGCCGTCGAAACGCACGTTGCCTGCATCGGCCTTGCTCAGCCCGGCGATCGCGCGCAAGGTCGTCGACTTGCCGTTGCCGTTGCCACCGACGAGTGCGACGATTTGCTTGGCCTCGACCTTCAGGCTCACGCCGTTCAATGCCGGCACGCCGTCGTAGCTGACGCGCAGGTTGCTCACTTCGAGTTGGACGGTGGCCATCATTCGTCCCCCAAATACGCCGAGATCACAGCCGGGTCGCTCGACACTTCGGCCGGCGGGCCGTCGGCGATCTTCATGCCGCGCTCGAGCACGATGATCTTGTCGGCGATCGGCATGATGCCTTCGAGCACGTGCTCGACGATCAGGCAGGCGATGCCGCGGTCCCGGATCTTCAGCACGACCGCGACCATCTCGCGCACCTCGGTCGGGTTCAGGCCCGCCATCACTTCGTCCATCAACAGCACCTTGGGGTCGGTCGCAAGCGCGCGGGCCACGGCCATGCGGCGCTGCTCGCTGATGGTCAGGCTGCCGGCAGGCCTTTCGGCGAGGCGCTCCAGGCCGACGAACGCGAGCCATCGGGTCGCAGCGTCGCGCGCCATGCCGACGCGCTTGTGCCGCAGCAGCGCGGCCGTCAGCACGTTGTCGCCCGCGGTCATGCTGGTGAAGGTGCGCGCCACTTGAAAGGTGCGGGCGACGCCGGCGCGCGCGCAGGCTTCGGGCGAGAGGCCCGAGATCGTCGCGCCGGCGAGCGTGATGTGGCCGGCGCTCGGCGTGTAGCAGCCCGCGACGCAGTTGAAGGTCGTCGTCTTGCCCGCGCCGTTGGGCCCGATCAGGCCAACGATCTGCGCCGCGTCGACGCTGAACGAGACATCCTGGTTCGCGACCAAGCCACCGAAACGCTTGCTGATCGAATGCAGCTCGAGCAGGCTCATCGCAGCACCTCTTGCGGATCGCGCGCGAGGGCGGCCTGGCGCGCGCGACGCTTGCCCGACCAGCCACGCCACCAGCCGATCAACCCGCTCGGGTAGAACACCGCGATCGCGATGATCAGCGCGGCGTAGATGATGGTGTCGGTGCCGCGGCCGGTGCCGCCGAAGAAGGCGCGCGTGAGTTCTTCGATCGTCGTCAGCACGACAGCGCCGAGCACCGGCCCGAACAGCGTGCCGATGCCGCCCAGGATCGCGACCAGCGCCACCTTGATCGACAGCGCGGTCGAGAGCACCGAGCCCGGGTCGATGTAGAGCTCTTTTTGTGCATAGAGGCTGCCACCGAGCGCGGTGAAGAAGGCGCTCAGCGACAGCGCGATCTGCTTGTAGCGCGCGATGTCGATGCCGATGCTGCGCGCGGCGTCGGGCTCGTCCTTGATGGCACGCAGGTAGTAGCCGATGTGGCTGCGCTCGACCCACGCGGTCGCGCCCAGCGTCAGCACCAGCAGGCCGAGCGCGAGCCAGTAGTACGGCAGCTTGGTCGCGAAGACCATCCAGCCCCAGCCGTCGTGTGTCATCGGCACCGTGAGGCCGACCGCCGCGCCGCCGTATTCCCAGTTCGTGAACACGATCTGCACGATCTCGGCAACCGCGATCGTCGCCATCGCGAAGTAGTGGCCCTTCAACCGGAAGCACGACCAGCCGAACCCGAGGCTGAGCAGTGCTGCGACCAAGCCGCCGGCCAGCATGCCGATCCACGGGTTGATGCCGAAGTTGAGCAGCAGCAAGGTCGAGGTGTAGGCACCGATGCCATAGAAAGCCGCGTGGCCGAGCGAGACCTGGCCCGCGTAGCCGCCGAGCAGGTTCCACGCGACGCCGAGTTGTGCGGCCATCAGCACCAGGATCAACAGGTTCAGGTGCGACGCGTTCGTCACGAACACCGGCGCGACCAAGGCTGCGACCAACGCGAGTGCAGCGCCGACGACCACCGAAGAGCGCATCGTCTTCATGCTTTTCCCAGCAAGCCTTGCGGCCGAAACATCAACACCGCGAGGAACACCACGAGCACGACCGCCGTCTTGTACTGCGGCCCGAGCAGCAGCCCGCCCATCACCTCGATCACGCCGACGATGATGCCGGCCCAGAACGCGCCGGTGACGCTGCCGAAACCACCGAGGTTGACGACCACGAAGGCGAGCAGGATGAAGTTGGCGCCGACCTCGGGGAAGATCGGGAAGAAGGTCGAGAGCAGCACGCCGGCCGCGCCGGCGCAGGCCGCGCCGATGCCCCAGGCGAGCGCGAACATCTTGTGCGAGTCGATGCCCATCAGCTGCGCTGCTTCTTTGTCGGCCGCGGTCGCTTCGAGCGCGGCGCCCCACTTGGTGCGGTGCAGGAACTGATGCACCGCGAGCGTCACCAGCACCGCGCCGATGCCGGCCACGATTTGCGGCTGGCCGAGCTGAAACGCGCCGAGCTTGACGGTGCCCGCGACCCACGAGTTCTCGATCGAGCGGAAATCGGGCTTCCACAAAAACTGTGCGACGCCGCGCAGCAGGATCATCAGCCCGAAGGTCGTGAAGATCTGGCTCACCATCGGCGCGCTGATGATGCGGCGGATCACCAATTTGTAGAGCAGCACGCCGAACGCGAACAGCATCAGCACGGTGAGCGGCAGCGTGAGCATCGGATCGAGCGCATACAGCGCGAACAACCAGAAGCTCGAGTACATGCCGAGCATCATGAATTCGCCGTGCGCGAAGTTCACGATGTCCATCACGCCGAAGATCATCGTCAGGCCGATCGCGACGAGCGCGTAGATCAGGCCGATCAGGATGCCGGAGGCGAGGGTCTGCAAGAGGATGTCGGCGGTCATCTTGGGTGCGATTCGGGTTACTCCCTCGGCCCTTGGGGAGAGGGAGAAGGAGAAGAACAAATTACTTCCGCTTGTCCCACGCCGGCATCGGCCACACGATCTCGCGCGAGGCCAAATTGAACGGCCACACCGTGTGGTACTTGCCGCCCTCGATCTGCACCAGGATGCCCGAGCCGAGCACGTTCTGGCCGTTCTCGTCGAACTTCACGCCCTTCCACGGCATGATCAACTTGTTGGCCGGGATGTCGGTCGCGCTGAGCGCCTTGCGGATCGCCTCCGCGTCGGTCGAGCCGGCACGGTTGATCGCATCGGCGATCACCATCAGGCCCGTGAACGTGCGCGACGAGTTGCCGGTGAAGTCGGCGCCGTACTTGCCGCGGAACAGGTCGTTGACCTGCTTGATCAGCGGATTCTTGGTCGCCAGATCCAGCGCCCAGACTTCGCGCGTGATGACGTAGTCGGCATCTTTGCCCAGCGTCTTGATGAACTCGGTGTCGGTGAAGCCGGCGTTGTTCGCCAGGATCATGTCGGGCGCAAAGCCGAGCTCCTTGTAGGTCTTCATCGAGAGCAGCGCGTCGCCGAGGTACGACGACTGCAGCACGACCTTCGGCGCTGCCGCCTTCAGCGTCTGCACTTCGGAGGTGAGCTGCGTGCTCTTGGCCGGGTAGGTGATCTGCTTGACAAGGCTGAAGCCGCTTGCCGGTGCCAGCGTGGCCTGCAGTTTGGTGGTCTCGGTGCCCCACAGCGTGTTCTCGTTGAAGGTGGCGATCGGACCGACCTTGATGCCGCGCTTGGCTTCGAACTCCTTCTTGAACTCGAAGGCGTTGCGCACGAACAGGTCGTCGTGCGCGGTGGTGCGAAAGAAGTACTTGAAGCCGCGTGCGGTCAGCGATGCCGACGACGATTCCGGGTTCAGGAAGGGCACCTTGTAGCGCTCGGCCACCTGGCTCGCGGTGGCGGTGACGTTGCTGTTGTAAGCGCCGACGATCGCAACCACACCCTCCTGGCTGATCAGCCGCTCGGCCTCGCTCGCGCCGGTCTGCGGGTTGCCCTGGTGGTCGGCGAACACCAACCTGATCTTCGCGCCCTTGAGCGCAGGCAAGCCGCCGCCAGCCGAGAACGGCAGGTCGGGGATGCCCTTGGCGCCGTTGTTGATGATGTCGGCCGCGAGCTCGAGCGCGTTCTTCATCTCGGCACCGCTCGACGCCGCCGCACCGGTCAACGGGTAGATCACGCCGATCTTCACTTCGGTCTGCGCCTGGGCCGCGACGACGAGCCACAACGCACTGCTGGCAATCGCCAATTTGAATCTCGAAATCGGGGTTGTCATCGGGAAGCTCCTGTTGAAGATGAAAGCTCGGTAAACGCGGCCAGCGATTGTGTTGGCCCCTTGTGAGCGAGATCAAACAGATATTATTTCGCCTTCGTCATCGATTTTTTCGATGCCAAGTTCGACGAAGACGCAGGCTTCGGTGATTTCACTTCGGGTTTGCCCGCACGCCGCCGCGGCGGCGCTTTCGAGGCCGCAGGCTCGGTCTCGGCGATGTAGGCGAGCGCCGAGCGCACGATCGCCTCGACCGAATGCGCGGCGGCGTCGGCGCGGTAGCTCGCGAACACCGGCAGCGGCAACAAGCCGGGCTCGGTGGTGAGCAGCCGCAGCTCGCGGTTGGGCAGCAAGCGCCGTGCGGCGCTGCGCGGCAGCGTGGCGACGCCGAAACCGCCCTCGGCCAATTGCGTCATCGCCGAGATCGACGAGACCGCGTGCACGCGCCGGGGTTCGAGCTTGGCATGGCGGAACAGATCGAGCAGCGCCACGTGCGGCTGCGAGCCGCGCTGGAACGTCAGGAAGTCGGAGCCGGCCAGCGCCGCGAGCGTGCAGCGCGCCCGCTTGTGGATGCGCGAGCTGCCGATGAGGACCATCTCCATCGGCGGCAGCGCACGCGTTCGCACGCCTTCGTCGCCCGAGGGCAGCGCCGCGAACGCCAGGTCGAGCGTGCCGCGCTTCATCTGCTCGAGCAGCAGCGGCGTGGTCTCGACCGTGAGCTCGAGTTCGAGCTCGGGCCGCTCGACGCGCAGCGCCTCGATCCACGGAATCAACCACGAGTGCAGCACCGACTCGATCGCGCCGAGCCGCAACGGCACGGCCTGGGACGCGCCGGTGCCCATCTCGCTCTTGATTTCGCGCTGCAGTTCGAGCAGCCGTTGCGCGTGTACGAAGAAGCGCATGCCGGGAATGGTCAGGCGGAACTGGCGCTCGCGCCGGTCCAGCAGCATGACGCCGAGCTCGTCTTCGAGTGCGGCGATGCGGCTCGACATCGCCGATTGCGTGAGGCTCAACTTCTCGGCCGCACGGGTCACGCTCTTGAGCGTTGCGACCCAATAGAACGCTTCGACAAATCTAAGGTTCATGGTGTCGTGGTCATGGCGACGGGTCGCTGCTTTGGTGGCCGCATGCTACGGCGCCACCTCGCCCAATGCGCGAAAAGCCGGCTCGCATCCCTTCATTTCGGTGCATCGCCCTGGGCCGAGGCGGGCGAGCATGCCGGTGTGAAAGAGGGCCGACCCCTGCCTGCCCATTCGGCAACCAGCGTCGGCCCGAGAAACAGAGGACCGCCGCAATGGCAGACATGTCGACACCGCTGGATTGGGATCTGACCCTGGAGGCGGCGCCTGCCGCGACGTCGCGCAAGCGCGCTGCGCCGGTGGGGGCGGCCGCGCCGATCGGCCCGCGCACCGAGTTCGCCGACAAGCTCAGCCGCGAGGCCTTCTGCTGGCCGACACCGCCCTACGCGAGCTACCCGGTCGCCACACCGCAAACCGACCCGATGCCGTGCGAGATCGTCGGCCTCAACGACAAGCACACGAATGGTCGGCTCACTTTCTTCGTGCCCGAAGAAGGCGTCGCGCACGTCCAGTTGCCACCCGCGCGCACGACCTTGCCGCTGCGTTTCGACCAGTTCCGGTCGCTGACCTTGACCACGCCGGTGAAGCCGACCGTGCTCGCGACCGGCGACCCTCACGCCGGCCTGCTCGGCCACCGCGCCCATTCGCTCTACCAGCTGACGTTGACAGGCGGTGCCCAGCTCAGCGGCCAAACCGTCGGCCATGTCGAGAACGCGTTCGGGTTGTTTTTGTTCCCGCCACTCGCCGCGGCCGACGCGCCGGAAGACGACGGCAGCGTGACGCGCAGCTTCGTGCCGCGCGCGGCCTACAGCCACTTCGAGATCGGCTCGCGCATCGGCGAGCTGCTGGTGGCGCAGAACAGCGCCACGCCGGCGCAGATCGAGCACGCGGTGGGTGAACAGCAGCAGCTGCGCGAACGCAAGCTCGGCGATGTGCTGGTCACGCGCCAAGTCGTCACGCCGGTGCAATTGCTGGAGGCGATCGAGCGCCAGGCGAAGATGCCGATGGTGCGCATCGGCGAAGCGCTGGTCTCGCTCGGCATGGTCACCGACAAGCAGCTGAGAGAAGCGCTCGCGCAGCAGCAGAGCGACCGCAGCGTGCCGCTCGGCGAACTGCTGGTGCGCATGGGGGTCGTGTCGCGCGAAGATCTGCAGGTGGCACTCGCCCGCAAGATGGGTTACCCGCTGGTCGACATCGACACTTTCCCGGCCGAGGCCGAAGCACTGCGCAAGCTCGGCTACGCGGTGGCGGTGCGCCTGAAGGTGATGCCGCTGCTGGTGCGCGACGGCCGCCTCGTGATCGCGCTCGACGACCCGGCGCGGCGCCGCAACGCGGTCGACGAGGTCGAGTTCAGCGCGCAGATGAAGGTCGTGCCGGTGCTCGCGCACAGCCGCTCGCTGGAGGCGGTGCTGCACGCCGCCTACGAAAAGATCGGCGCGGTCGACGGCCAACGCAGCGCGCTGGAAGACGCGGCGATCCCGCTCAACTTCGATCTGAACGACACCGACAAACTGGTCGAGACACTCGAGAAAGAACAGTTCGAGCGCGCCGGTTTCGAGGACGACAAGCCGATCGAGCAATCCGACAACTCGCTCGTCAAGCTGCTCAACAACATGATCATCGAGGCGCACAAAGAGGGCGCCTCCGACATCCACATCGAGAGCTACCCGGGCCGCGAGAAGATCCGCGTGCGCTTTCGAAAAGACGGCGTGCTGCGCACCTACCTGGAGCTGCCGCCGAACTACCGCAACGCGCTGATCGCACGCGTCAAGATCATGTGCGATCTCGACATCAGCGAGCGCCGCAAGCCCCAAGACGGCAAGATCAACTTCGCCAAGTTCTCGCCGCAGCACAAGCTCGAATTGCGGGTCGCGACGATCCCCACCAACCACGGCCTCGAAGACGTGGTGATGCGCGTGCTGAGCTCGGCCAAGCCGATTCCGCTGGACCGGCTCGGACTCTCGCCCGACAACCTGGCGCGCCTGAAAACGGCCGTCGAGCGGCCCTACGGCATGGTGCTGTGCGTCGGCCCGACCGGCTCGGGCAAGACGACCACGCTGCACTCGGCGCTCAGCCACATCAACGTGCCCGAGCGCAAGATCTGGACCGCCGAAGACCCGATCGAAATCACCCAGCCGGGGCTGCGCCAGGTGCAGGTGAACCCGAAGATCGACTGGACCTTCGCGAAGGCGCTGCGCGCCTTCTTGCGCGCCGACCCCGACGTGATCATGGTCGGCGAAATCCGCGACCAGGAAACCGCCGGCATGGCCGTCGAGGCCTCGCTCACCGGTCACCTCGTGATGAGCACGCTGCACACCAACAGCGCGCCCGAAACCGTCACACGGCTGCTCGACATGGGGCTCGACCCCTTCAACTTCGGCGACTCGCTGATCGCGGTGCTGGCACAGCGCCTGGTGCGCAAGCTCTGCACGCACTGCCGCACCACGCGCGCCGCGACGCGCGAGGAATCCGACGAATTGCTGGACGACTACATGCACGCCTTCGGCAAGGAGCCGCCGATCTCGCGCGATGCGGTGATGGCCGGCTGGCTCCAGCGCAGCAGCCGCGACGGCCGCCTGATGCTGCACCACTGCCCCGGCTGCAAGGAGTGCGACGACACCGGCTTCAAGGGCCGCGCCGGCATCCATGAGCTGATGGTGGTCTCGCGCGAACTCCGCCGCCTGATCCAGACCCGCGCACCGGCCGAGGCGCTGCAACACGAGGCGCTCAAGGAAGGCATGTGCACCTTGCGACAAGACGGCATCGACAAGGTGCTCGCCGGCGTGACCTCGATCGAGGAAGTGCGGGCCACGAGCAACGTTTGAGGGCCGAGGTCGCGCGGGTCAGGCGCGCGGCTGACCGAGTGGCGTGAGGTGTTTGTCGCGCTCACGCGGGCTGGCCAGCAGTTGCGCGATGCCCGCGTCGAAGGTAACGAGCTTGAAGCCGCCCCGCACGGCCGCCGTCAACAGCCACGCATCGGTGACCTGGCGATGGCCGAAGATGCCGCCGGTGCAGGCGGCCATCACGTCGGCAAAACCGAAGTCGAGCGGCACCAGCTTGTGCTTCGGGTGCGCGGTATTTCGCAGCAGCAATTCCGCGACTTCGGCAACAGCGATCGCACGACCCGCGAACACCTGCTGCGAGACGATCCGAACGAACGCCGCCTGCGTGAAGGCCGTGGTCGCCCAGCCCTGCCGCGCATGCTGCTTGAACCACGCCACCATCTGCGGGTGGTGCTCGTGCGTCGGCCAGCACAAAGCGATCAGTGCATTCGCATCGAGCAGGCTGCTCACGCCGATTCGTCGAGCAACTGCTGCACCTGGCGCGATGTCAGCGGCGCGGCATCGGCGGGCAAATCGATCACCCACACGCCGTCGATTTGCTTCAGTGGCAGCTTGTCGGCGCTGCCTCGCCGGATCAGTTCCGACACGGCCTGACCGAGCTTCAAAGCCCGCGCGCGGGCGTACGCATTGGCGGTCGCGAAGGCGTCGTCTTCGAGTGTGAGCGTAGTGCGCATGTTGATACCAACTTCCTGAAGTGATGTAATTTCTTTGAAATCGTATCAAACTTTTCCGAACGCATCACATCCGGTCGCTGGATCCAGGCACGACGGCCTCCGCCCGCTCGCCTAAAATCGCAGATTGCGCGCAGCGCTCTGCCCTCAAGGAAACGACCGTGGATTTGAAGTTGCCGATCAAGATATTCGATGAGCTCTCGGAGTCGGTGATCGAATCGACTGGCATGCTCGACCTCGCCAGTGGCGAAATCCGCAGCGTGCAGTACGACGACTACGACGCCGAGTTGTCGGGCCTGCCAGCCGAGGACAAGACCTATGAGTTCACCTCCGGGCTGCTGACCAACGGCGCGAAGGATGTCGAATTTCGCGTCGAGGTCGATGTGATGACGGGCAACTACTCGGTCACGCCGAGCGAGCTGCTCGAACTAAAGGGCCGCGCCGCGAAACTCTTTACCGCGGCACCGACCGACGCCGCGCCGACCGTGGCACCGCGCAAGCTGCGCTGAAGTTGCCACTGCGGTTGCCACTGCGGTTGCCGCGGAAATCTCGGCTCCCTGCCGCCGGCAGGGTGTAAGAACCGCTTGACCGGGGCCGACCTGCAACGGACTCGACACTTCACCCAGGAATCCCGCCATGACCTCAGCACCCGTTCGACTCGCCCGCCGTCAGACAGCCTCGACGCTCGCAGCGCTCGCGGCCGTCGGCCTGCTCGGTTTGGCCGGGCTGCAACTGCAAACGTCGACCGCGGCCGAGGTCGCGGTGAAGATCCTGCCGCTGGCCGGC
>JANMWQ010000594.1:0-1892 GCA_031394085.1 Rhizobacter sp.
CGCGTAGCGCACGCGCCCGCTGACCATGCGGCAGATGCAGGTGCGGCAGGTGCCGTTGCGGCACGAGCTCGGCAGGATCAGGCCCGATTCGCGTGCTGCCTGCAGCAGCGGCACGTCGGCCGGCGCGTCGAAGCGGCGGCCCGAGGTCTCGAACACGATCGTGAATCGATTCGGCAACCCGCTCACGTCCATTCACCCGCAACTATCATGTTCGACAACCTCCGACTCGCGCCGATGCACCCGACACAGACCGAACGGTACCTCGCCGGGTACCACGACACGAACCCGGGCGTCACTTCGAGGGCGTTCGCGGCGCTGCCGGTGACGAACGGCACGGTGTCGTTTGCTTCGACCTACCACGCACTGCGCTCGACGCTGCCCGACAGCGCGGCGCCGTTGACGGTGCTCGACCTAGCTTGCGGCGACGGTCACCTGCTCGGGCTGCTCGTCGAATCCGACACGTCGCACACGCTGATCGGTATCGACTTCAGCGAGGGCGAGTTGCGTTCGGCCCGCGCGCGGCTCGGCGATCGCGCCACGCTGATGCGCGGCAGAGCCCAGCAGTTGCCGCTGCCCGCCGAATCGGTCGACGCGGTCGTCAGCCACCTCGCGCTGATGCTGATGGACGATGCCGAAGCCGTGGTTGCCGAGCTGCGCCGGGTACTGCGGTCTGGCGGCATGCTCGCTGGCGTGGTCGGCGCGCGACCGCCGGCGAGCCCGGTGCTGGACGCGTTCATCCGTCTCTATCCAGCCACGTCGCAGCGGGTCGAGTTCGCTGGCATTCGCTTCGGCGATCGGCGCTTCGGTTCGGAGGACGGCATCGCCGAACTGCTGACCCCTGGCTTCGATTCGTTGCAGTTCGAGACGCTGATGCTCAAGCACCACGGCACCCCGGCACAACTCTGGAACTGGTTCAGCGACATGTACGACACCGACCTGCTCACGCCCGCCGCGCTCTTGCAGTTTCGACGCGGCTACCTGCAAGCGCTGCAGCCGCTGTGCGGACTGGACGGTACGCTGTATCGCGAAGACCGTTATCAGATGTTCAGCGCAAGGGCCCGCCCATGACCATCCTGCTGATCCGCCACGGCGAGACCGCCCTCAACGTCGCGCGCGTGCTGCAGCCGGCCGACACCCCGCTGAGCGCGCGCGGCATCGCGCAGGCCGAGGCACTGGCGCGGCGGCTCGCGGCGATGAACGTGCGCAGGGTCGTCAGCAGCGACCTGCCGCGCGCGCTGCGCACCGCCGAGGCGATCGCCTTCGCCACCGGCGCAACTGTTGAAACCACGCCGCTGCTGCAGGAGCGCAATTTCGGCGACTGGCGCGGCCGGCCTCACGACGGTTTGGGCGTCGATCCGCTGACGCTGGCCGAGGCGCCGCCGAACGGCGAATCGATGGCGGCGTTCGAGCAGCGCGTCGCCGCAGCGTTCGTGCATGTGGTGCTGCGGCACGCCGCCCTCGGCATCGGACCCGGCGGCACGCTCGCGGTCGTTACGCACGGGCTGGTGATCCGTGCGCTGCTGGCAGCCCACGTGCAGCTCGGCGATGGGTCGGTCCAGCCCACGCACCTCGGCAACACCAGCTTGAGCCTGATCGACGCGCGCCCGCCACATCGGGTCGAACTGCTCAACTGCACCGCCCACCTCGACAGCACCGCGGGCGACGATGCGCGTGCGCTGTCGGGCGGCTGAACGGGCTCAGCGCGCCACCAACCGCCAATGCCCGTCGGACTCGCGCGCGACGCCGTCGTCACGCAGCTTGTACAGGTGCGCACGCAGCGAGCGCAGCGCCATCGCGAGCAACTGAGGCTTCACGTCGTCGTAGACCCGCGCGAGCAGCGTGTCGGCCTCGGCGGGCCCGAGTTCGCGCAGCGCGTTGACGACCTTGGCCTC
>JANMWQ010000613.1:0-1669 GCA_031394085.1 Rhizobacter sp.
CCGCACCGCTCGCGGCACCGAGCGCGAGCGCCACCGCCCACTGGCCCGCCGACGGCAACGCGCCGAACGGACGGCGGCCGGCGCAGGCGAACAGCAGCCACATCAGTACCGCCGGCAGCGCGGCGCTCGAACCCGCTGCAAACGCCGTGACCCAGGCGGCGACCGAACCGGCCACGAACAGCACGCCGATCGCGAGGGCGCCATGCACGAACAACAAGGCGCGCAACACGACGCCGACATGGCAGACATCGAACACCGAACCCGGCGACATGCCCGCCGCGGTGGCCGGCGCGAGCGCATCGAACATCGTCGTGCCGAAACCGGTCGAACGGCCCAGCTCACCCGGCCGGGTGGGCGTGGCGGCGAGCGGATCCGGGGTTGGCGAGCGGGCGGGCATCGGCGGTTTCGGCGGGGCGCCTCGATAGAATCGGTGACCCGCATTGTCCAGCGCCCCACTGCATGTCCACCCACCAACTCGACAAAAAATCCGAAGCCTGGTCGGCCCTGTTCTCGGAGCCGATGAGCGAGTTGGTCAAGCGCTACACCGCGAGCGTCGGTTTCGACCAGCGGCTGTGGCGGGCCGACATCACCGGCAGCCTCGCGCACGCCGAGATGCTGGCGGCGCAGAACATCATCAGCGCCGACGATCACGCGGCGATCCAGCGCGGCCTGGCGCAAATCACGCAAGAGATCGAGGCCGGCGCGTTCGAGTGGAAGCTCGATTTGGAAGACGTTCACCTGAACATCGAGGCGCGCCTGACCCACCTCGTCGGCGACGCCGGCAAGCGCCTGCACACCGGCCGTTCGCGCAACGACCAGGTCGCAACCGACGTGCGCCTGTGGCTGCGCGACGAGATCAGCGCGATCAGTGGGCTGCTGACCGAATTGCAGCGTGCGCTGGTCGAAGTGGCCGAGCGCAATGCCGAGGTCATCCTGCCCGGCTTCACGCATTTGCAGGTGGCTCAGCCAGTGAGCTTCGGACACCACTTGCTGGCCTACGTGGAAATGTTTTCACGCGACGCCGAGCGCATGGGCGACGTGTTTCGCCGCACCAACCGTTTGCCGCTCGGTGCGGCGGCGTTGGCCGGCACGAGCTACCCGCTCGACCGCGAGCGCGTCGCGAAAACGCTCGGCATGGTGGATGAGGCCGGTAACGCTTGCGTCTGCCAGAACAGCCTCGACGCCGTGAGCGACCGCGATTTTGCGATCGAGTTCACCGCGGCCGCGGCGCTGTGCATGGTGCACTTCTCGCGCCTGAGCGAAGAGCTCGTGTTGTGGATGAGCCAGAACTTCGGCTTCATCGACCTGGCCGATCGGTTTTGCACCGGCTCGTCGATCATGCCGCAGAAGAAGAACCCCGATGTGCCCGAACTCGCGCGCGGCAAGACCGGCCGCGTCGTCGGTCACCTGATGGCGTTGATCACGTTGATGAAGGGCCAGCCGCTGGCCTACAACAAAGACAACCAGGAAGACAAGGAGCCGCTGTTCGACACGGTCGACACGCTCAAAGACACGCTGCGCATTTTCCTCGAGCTGGTGGCGGGCATCACCGTCAAGCCCGAGGCGATGGAGCGCGCCGCGCGGCGTGGCTATGCGACCGCGACCGACCTGGCCGACTACCTCGTCAAGAAGGGCCTGCCGTTTCGGGATGCGCACGAGGTGGTCGCGC
>JANMWQ010000405.1:0-1512 GCA_031394085.1 Rhizobacter sp.
TTGAAGGCGGCAGCGTCGCGCGCGAGATCCGGCTGATGCGCAAGCCCACGCCGGCGCATCGGTTCGAGCGCGGGCGCGGCGCGTTGTGGCGGCTGATCTCGCACCTCTCGTTGAACCACCTGTCGCTGTCGGCCGGCGGCATCGATGCACTGCGCGAGTTGCTGCGCCTGTACAACCTGCCGCGCAGCGCCACCAACCGGCGCCAGATTGAAGGCGTGATCGCGATCGATTTCGCGCCCGCGCATGCGTGGTTGCCGGGCAACCCGTTCCCGACCTTCGTGCGCGGCACCGAGGTTCGGCTCACGGTCGACGAGGCCGGTTTCGTCGGCTCCGGCTTGCGTTTGTTCGCCCAGGTGATGGATCACTTTTTCGGCCTGTACGTGCACGCCAACAGCTTCACGCAGTTGAAGGTCGTCTCCACCCGCACCCACGAAGAGCTCGTCGTATGTCCACGCCGCAGCGGCGACAGCCCGTTGGTGTGATCGCTCGGCTGCTGGCCGAGCCCCACCGTTTCGGCTTCTTCCAGGCCGTGCGCTTGCTGAACCGCTGGTTCGCGCGGCGCGACGGGCGCGTCGGCTCGTCGCAGCTAACGCCACGGTTGAGGTTTCGCAACACGCTCTCGCTCGGCTTCCCGCCGAGTGAGATCGCGGAGTTCAAGGTCATCGACGTGGGCTCGGTCGGTTCGCACGTCGATGCGGGCTTGCCCGAGGCCTCGCACCCCGCCGCCGAGCTGCTCGGCCCGCACCCTGACAGAAGGCGCGTCGCGGTCAAGGCCGGCGAGCGCTCGGCGATCGATGCGATCGAGCTGACGCCGGCCTTCATGAGCCTGCTCGGTGCCAGCGGCGCGCTGCCGATCTTCTACACCGAGCTGCTCGCCGAGCGCGAGACCTACCACCGCGACACCGCCGCGCGTGCTTTTCTCGACATCTTCCAGCACCGCGCCGTCACGCTGTTCTACGAAGCCTGGCGCAAGCACCGGCTGCCGGTCCAGTACGAAGGCAACCAGCGCAACCAGTTCCTGCCGCTGGTGCTCGCGGTCGCAGGTGTGGGCCAGAGCGCGTTGCGCGATCGGTTGCATGGCGACGAAGGCGGCGTGTCGGACGACACGATCGCTTACTTCGCCGGCTTGCTGCAACAGCGCCCGGTGTCGGCGCAGGCCCCGCAGCCTGCGGCTGCCCCCCTCGCCCTTCAGGACCGTATCCCGTTCGACGCGGCCGTCCGCACCGGCACGCTGCCCAACGGCGTCCGGTACTTCATCCGCCAGAACGGGCGTCCGGCGAACAGGGTGGCGCTCAGGCTCGCCGTGAAAGCGGGCTCGCTGTACGAGGCCGACGATCAGCAGGGGTTGGCCCACCTCAGCGAGCACATGGCCTTCAACGGCAGCGCCCATTTCAAGCCGGGTGAACTCGTCTCCTACTTCGAATCAACAGGCGCCCGCCTCGGCCCGCACGTCAACGCCTACACGAGCTTCGACGAAACGGTCTACATGCTGGACCTTCCGACGGACTCGAA
>JANMWQ010000698.1:0-6473 GCA_031394085.1 Rhizobacter sp.
TCGGTGTAGGTCTCGGCGTGTTGCCGGCGCATCCGTTCGCCGTATTCGCCCCAATCGCGCACTTCGATGGTTCCGCAAACGGCGTCGCTGCGCAGTGCGAGCTGGGCTGCGAGCCACTCGGGGCCGACCAGCGAGTCGGCGTCGGTGAACGCGAGCCAGCGGGCGCCGGCATCGAGCGCGTGGCGTGCGCCGCGCGCCCGGGCGATGCCGACGTTGCGCGCTGCGACCGAGACCACCGCCGCGCCCGCGCGGCGCGCGATGTGCTCGGTCTGGTCGGTGCAGGCATCGAGCGCGACCACGATCAGCACCGGCTCGCCTTTCAAACGCGGGCAGCGAGCCGCAACGCTGATCGACGCCAGGCAGGCGCCCATGTGGTCTTCTTCATCATGGGCAGGAACGATCACCCCAAGCATCTTCAATCTCCAGCGAACGCGGCGAAAACGCCGCGAGGGGAAAGTTACCGATTTCGTTTCGGTGTCGATGTCGGCGTGTGTCTCGGGGTCGTGTAGGCGCACTTCGCCGCGCGCGGCGAACGGCTTCCTCTTCGCCGCGCGCTGCGAACGCCTTCGTCGCGCTGTCCTACGCCGTGGCGCGGGCGGGCCAACTGGCGATCGACTTCGCGCTCCCGCACGATGCGAGGCAGTGACACGAGGACAAGCAAATGATCGATCTCGACTGGGTGCAATGGCCGGCCATGGCCGTCACCGTCATCGCCTCGTGGCTCGTGGCCTCGAAAGCCGAGCGCCGGCGCAACATCGGCTTCTGGGTCTTCATGGCCAGCAACGCGTTGTGGATCGCTTGGGGCGTGCAGGCGGGCGCGACCGCGCTGATCGCATTGCAGGTGTGCCTTGCCGCGATGAACATTCGCGGCGCCATGAAGACCGAGGCCTGAGGGCCCAGGTCAGCGCTCGGTGTTCGAGAACATCTCGAACGCTTGCACGCGGGCTTTGAGCATCGCTGCGGCGATGCCCGCCATCTCGGTCAGTGAACCGAGCGCGCGCTGTTCCATCCGCCTGGGCATGTAGTCGAGCACGCACACCGTGCCGATACCGACACCGTTGTGCATGATCGGCGCGCCCGCGTAGTAGCGCATGCCGAGGTGCCCGACGACGAACGGGTGGTTCGAGAACCGCGGGTCGACGCGCGGATCGGGCACCTCGAGCAGCTTTTTCGAATTGGCCGCCTCGGCGCAAAAAGAGTGGGTGCTGACAGCCGATTTCACGCTGAAGCCGTGAGCCGACTTGAACCAGACCCGGTCCTCGTCGATCAGGCTCACGAGGGCCACCGGCGTCGCGCACACCATCGCGGCGAGACGCGCCAGCGCATCGAAACCCTCTTCGGGCGGCGTGTCGAGCACGGCCATTGCCTGCAGCGCGGCGATCCGCTTGCGCCGGTCTTCCGGGGTGATGGTCGAGTGTCCGGGTGGCGTCGTCATGGTGTTGTTCCGGTGGGGTCGCTGACGGTGTACGAGAAGCCGCTGTGCTGACCGCGACCGTCGTAGAGCGAGGTCAGCGAGCCCTCGCCATAAAAGCGTGTCTGGTCGAAGCGAACCATCCAGCGCGCATGGCTGGCCTGGCCGTGGGCCAGGGCATCGCGCAGGTGGCTGTGCAAAGGTGTGTCGTCACCGGCGATGGCAGTGAACAGGAAGGCGGCCGAGCGCGCGCCCGAGCCGCTCGCGCCGATGGCATGGCCGAACATCCTCACGGCCGCCGGGTTCGACGACGCGATCGTGCCGTCGGTGTTCAGCACGAAGACAGCACGGTCGGCCATTGCCGATGCGGCATGCGTGGGACTGCCGGCGGCTGCACCTGCGCCTGCACCTGCGCCGGCTTCGCGCAGCTGCGACTCCGCCACGCCACGCCCGCGCCGCTCGGCGACCTCATGGAGCGCGCGCTCGATGACCACAGGCAGCCTCGCCAGCCGGTTCTTGCTGACGTAGTCGGTTGCGCCCTGCTTCATCATCTCGACCGCGTTTTCTTCGCCGATCACGCCCGACACCATTATGAAGGGGGCGTTCGAGGCCGCGGTGAGGGCGAGCCGCAGCGCATCGGCGCCGTTGAAGCCGATCAACCGGTAGTCGGACAAGATCACGTCGACATCGTCGCGCACGAGCCGCTCCAGCAGGCTGTCTTCGTCGGTCACCACATCGAGCACGGCGCGCGGGTAGGCGGCCATCAGGCAAACGCGCACCAGCTCGGCGTCGAAGGCGGAGTCTTCGATCAGCACGACGCGCAATGGCGCGAGCCTGAAATCGGGCCGGGCGGCGCGCTCGCTCGTGTCGGGCGCCGGCTGACGGTCCTGGGTCGGTGAATGCATCACGCGTCGACCCCGACCAGGCGCTCGGCGTCGACCTCCGGGTTCGCGAGAATCGTGAAGCCGAACGTCGCACCGACGCCCGGCTCGCCGCGGGCCCGCACGGTGCCGCCGTGGCGCTCGACGATGCGGCGCACGTTGGCCAGGCCGATGCCCGTGCCCTCGAATTCTTCGGTGCGATGCAGGCGCTGGAAGACGCCGAAAAGTTTGTCGACGAAGCGCATCTGGAAGCCCACGCCGTTGTCCGACACCTCCAGGCCGGTGCCGTCGGCGCCCGACGAACCCGAGACCCGGATGCGCGCGGTGTCTCGGCCGCGCGTGTACTTCAACGCGTTGCTGAACAGGTTCCGCACCGCCACCTGAATCAGGAACGGATCGCCCCAAAGCGGCGGCAAAGGCCGTTCGATGGTCCATTCGATGCGCCGGCCGTTCTCTTGCAACGCGAGCTCGCGGACCAGGTTGTCGACCATCAGTTCGGTGTCGAAGGTGCTGCGGCTCAGGCTGGCGCGTCCCATGCCCGAGAACTCGAGCAAGGCCTCGACCAGCTGAACCGCGAACGCCGACGCGGTCTGCACTTGCGCGAGGTGACCGCGCGCACGCTGGCTGAGCCGCGTGCCCTCGGTTTCGAGCACCAGATCGACAAATCCCGAGATGTGCCGCATCGGCGCCCGCAGGTCGTGCGAGACGGTGTACGAAAACGCCTCGAGTTCCTTGTTCAGGCGCGCCAGCTCGGTCGCCGCCTCGGCGCGCTCCTGAGCATGGCGCAGCACGATGCGCAGCAGCGCCTGGCGCAGGTCGAGCACACCGCCGACATCGGTCGGCGTCCACGGCAGCGAGCGCCCGCGAACGAGCTGCTCCCAAGTGGCGAAACTGCGGCGCGGGTGCAGATCGGCTGAGTCGCCGGTTTCTTTGCGCGGCTCGCCGGCCCATTGGATGGCCTGAACGATTTCGGGCCGAAACCAGAGGATCAGGTGGCGGTGAACCTGCGAAAGTGAGATCGCCAGCACCCCGGCCGCGTTGGCATGCGCCCGCGCCTCCGGCTGGTCTTCATCGCGCAGGCTTTCGCTGCGGAAGAGCTCGGTGCGGCGCTCCGCGATCCAGCGCGACATCGCAAGCACCTGGTCGGGCGGTGGCGTGCGCCCGGCCGTCCAGCAGTGGTCTTCGAAGACCACCGCGGCGCCACCCGCGCGCACCATGCCGAGCAGCAGGCCCGGCTCGTCGACCAGGCGCTGCAACGTCAAATCGCTGTCGGCCAGGTGCGAGACGATCTCGAGCGTCAGCTGCTTCAGCGTCAGGCCGGCGGCGATCGCGGCGTTGTCTTCCTTGGCTTCGATTTGCAGCGACAGCAGGCGGCCTAGGTGCTCACAGGCCACCCGGGTCTGAAAGGCCAGGTGGCGCGGGGCGTGGTCGTGGCACGAGATCAGCCCCCAGAGTTGCCCGCGCACGACGATGGAGACCGACATCGACGCGAGCGTTCCCATGTTGCGCATGTACTCCAGGTGAACCGGAGACACGCTGCGCAGGCTCGCGAAAGAAAGGTCGAGCGTGCGGCCGTTCCATGCCCGGTCGACGAAGTGCAGCGGCACCGGTTCGTAGTCGGCATCGGGGATCAACCGGATGTGGTTCAAGCGGTAGAGCTCGCGCGCCTGCGAAGGAATGTCCGAAGCGGGAAATCGGTGCCCGGCATAGGCGTCGTAGCCGGAATCGAGGCTCTCGGCGAGCACCTCGGCGTGGCCCGCCGCGTCGAAACGGTAGGCCATGCAGCGCCCGAAACCGGTGAGACGTTTCAACTCCGACACCGCCAGCGAGACGAGTTCGGTCACCGACGCTGCGCTCTGCAGGCGCGGCAGCAGGTGCCGGGCGAGGGCGTAGATCGGGGCCTGGGTGCCGGCCTGCGGCGCCGCCGGCTCCAACTCGATGATCACCAGCGCCGCGCTGCGGTGCGCGGTGACATCGAGCGCGTGGCCGCCGAGCTCGATCGTGCTGATGGCGCCGGGCGCCTCGCCTTCAGGCAGCGCACCGATGCGCGGCAGCAGCGCCGAAACGATTCCGCGCAGCGACTCGCTCTGCGTCGCACGGGTCTGCGCGCCGGTCAAGCGATGCCAGTTGTCGCTGTAGGCGACGATGTCGTCGCTGGTGGGATCGACGGCGATCAACCAGCCATGCGGCTGGATCGCACCGGGAACGCGGATCGGCTCGTCTGCGCAGTCGGCGCCGGCGTCGGGCTCGTAAAAAACCGCAGGGTTGCTTGGTCGAGCGAGGGCCGTCATGAATCTCCAGTGAGTGGCCGGGTCGAGCGAGCGGGCGCGACTCCCGGCCGCACACTGGATGTTCGCAGCACATCTCGAAGCAAGCGTAGGACAAAGGCCGGTGGGCGCGACCGTCGGCGCCGCGTCCGGTCGGTCGGCCTCGCAGCCTGTGCCGCGAACAGGCCCTCGGCCTCAGGCCGTCAATTGCGCCAGCGTTTGGCCGCTTTCGATGGCCGCCACCAGCCACCTGGGCTTCGGGCCGCGCCCTGACCATTGATTGCCGGACTCGTCGCGGTACTTCGCGACCGACTTGAACTTCTTCTTCGCCTTCTTCAACGACTGCCCGGGTTGCGACGGTGCCGAATTGTGCCGAGCCGGTGAAGCGCTGAGGTCTCGCGCTTTGCCCTTGCCCGCCGCGAACGACTCCAACGATCGACCCGATGCCAGTCCGGCCCTCAACCAACCCGGCCGAGGCCCGCGCCCACCCCAGGTGTTGCCGGCCTCGTCGCGGTACTTGGGCGTCGCGCTCTTCGGCGCACCGGCTTTCGGACCGGAAGGTGCCACGCGCGCATCGGAGTCGACGGCTGCGCCGCCCAATCCGAGGTCGTGGGCAGTCAACCCGTAGATGGCGATAGCGTGCCGGATTCGAGCAACGACCCCTGCCTTCTCCCGTTGGCGAATGGCTTCTGCCCGTGATTTCAACGCCTCGATTTGTTGCGTGAGTTGCGCGTAGGTCTTTGCCATGAGTCTCTCTTTGTTGCAATTGCGGGAGTCCGCAGGATACGGGATTCGCGAATCCAATTCGGACCCGGTGGCGCTGTCATTGGCGGACCGGCGTTGTCGACGGCCCGATCGGCAGCGCGACTTCCGACTTGACCTCGCGCAGCACGATGCTCGAACGCACGTGCGTCACACCGGGCAGCTTGAAGATCGTGTCGTGCAAAAGGCGCTCGTAATGCTTGATGTCGGGCGCGAGCACGGTCATCAGGTAGTCTGCCTGGCCGGTCGTCGACTGGCATCGCACGATGTGCGGGCTCGCTGCCACGGCTTGCTCGAAACGCTGCACGAGGTCTTCGGTGTGGTGCGTCAGGTTGACCTCGACCAGCACCGTCAGGTGCAGCCCGACTTTCTCGGGGTCGACCCGCGCGGTGTAGCCGCGGATCACGCCGGCGGACTCCATCTCTTTCACGCGCTTCCAGCACGGCGTGGGCGACAGGCCGACCGCGGCCGACAGTTGCGCAACGGTTTGGCGCGCATCGCGCTGAAGCTCGAGCAGGATCTTCAAGCTGAAGCCGTCGAGCACGACAGATGTTTCCGATTTGGCCATTTTCGATCCGGATTTCGCTGTGACACCGCAATAACCATAGCGGATTCGAGAAGCACTTACTCGATGCGCAGCGCAACAATGCCGCGATGAATTCTTCTCCGCTCGCCGCTTCAGTGCGCCGCCCCGACTACCAACTCTCCGACAACCTCTGGGCGCCAGGCGGCTCGGTTTTCCTGACCGGCACCCAGGCGCTGGTGCGGTTGCTGGTGATGCAGCGCGAGCGCGACGCATCTGCGGGCTTGAACACCCAAGGGTTCATCAGCGGTTACCGCGGCTCGCCGCTGGGCATGGTCGATCAGGCGGTGTGGAAGGCCGGAAAAAAGTTCGCTGAGTCCGGCGTCCGCTTCGTGCCGGCGATCAACGAGGAGCTCGCGGCCACGCAAGTGCTCGGCACGCAGCGGGTCGAGTCCGACCCCGAGCGCACCGCCACCGGCGTGTTCGCGATGTGGTACGGCAAGGGCCCGGGCGTCGACCGCGCCGGCGATGCGATCAAGCACGGCAACGCGTATGGGTCGTCGCCGCACGGTGGCGTGCTGGTGGTGGCGGGCGACGATCACGGCTGCGTCTCGTCGTCGATGCCGCAC
>JANMWQ010000716.1:0-3584 GCA_031394085.1 Rhizobacter sp.
CGGCAACGGCAGGTCTGTCGAGAAGCCCCACTGCTTAGCAATGAAGCCATCTCGCGACAGCAGCACGTACCAGGAACCGTTGCTCGGTCGGTAGATAGCGACGTCGGACTGGCCGTCTCCGACGTAGTCGGCTTGCACCGGGATGTCGTTGGCCAACCCCCACTGAACCGCCTTGAAACCGTCACGCGACTGGAGGACATACCAGGTGCCGCTACTCGGCCGGTAGATCGCGAAGTCGGCCTTGCCGTCGCCGTCGCAGTCCGCCGGCAAAGGAATGTCTTTCCCGAAGCCCCACTGAACCGCCTTGAAGCCGTCACGCGATTGCAGGACGTACCAGGTGCCGTTGCTCGGCCGGTAGATCGCGATGTCGGCCTTGCCGTCGCCGTCGTAGTCGGCTTGCATCGGGATGTCCGTCGAGAAGCCCCACTGCGCCGCCTTGAAGCCGTCGCGCGACTGCAGGATGTACCAGGTGCCGTTGCTCGGCCGGTAGATCGCGATGTCGGTCTTGCCGTCGCCGTCGTAATCGGCCGGCACCGGAATGTCCGTCGAAAAGCCCCACTGAACCGCCTTGAAGCCGTCGCGCGATTGCAGGATGTACCAGGTGCCGATGCTCGGTCGGTAGATCGCCACATCGGTCTTGCCGTCGCCGTCGAAATCTCCAGAGACGATCTAGTCCTGGCCGAAACCCCATTGCGTGCTGAAGAATCCGTCCTGCGACTCCAGCAGGTACCAGGTGCCCGACGATGGCCGGTAGATGCCGAAGTCGGCCTTGCCGTCGCCGTCGAAGTCGAACGCCGTCGCGCGCGGCGCAGGCTTCTTGCCCTGGTTGACGACGAACTTCGTGCCGCCGATCAGGATGGCGCCCTGCCTCGCCTCGCCCGGATTGGGCGCGACCTTGTACGTCAGCGCGCCGCTGCCGACACCGGTCGCGCCTGCCGTCACCGTGATGAACGCATCGAGGCGCCGGGCGTCGTGAGGGCAGCCGCTGGCGACGGTCACATTCACCTTGAGGTTGTCGGCACCCTCGCCGCCGACGCTCGCGCTTGCCGGGCTGAGCGTGACCACGCACGCCGCCGCGCCGAAGCCCGCGCCATCGCTCTTGCCGGGCTCTGCCGCTCCGGCGCAAAGCGCTGTGGCGATCAGGCCTGCGGCTGTCAGCCGCACCAGGATGCTGCTCCTTCGAACCAACACGCTGTGTTCATTCATCGCGCTCTCCCCTTTGACGAAATTCATGGTGTGGGCAGGCGCGCGATTGCGGCTCGCCCCAGCACGGTCAATGTTTTCAAGGCCGCCGCGCGGTTACCGCGGGCAAGCGCGGCGCACTGCAGCAAGACCACCTGAGCACCGCGCTGCGCGGTGAGCATCGCCATGTTGGCGATCACGCCGCGCGCGGCGTCCACCGGCTCGACCGCGGCGAGCGCGGCCTCGCCGATGCCGGGCACGGTTTCGTACCGCACCGAATTGCGCGCGAGCGGGTTCGTATAGCCGAGCGCCATGCCGCGCAACTCACTCGCCGCACCGTCCTTGCCGGGCAGCAGCTGCAACGCGAAGCTGCCGCCTTCCCACTCCCACACGCAGGCCCGGACGCCGTAGACCTCGCGGCTGCGCTCGGGCTTGCCGGGTTGGGCACCGGGCAACACGCCGGCCACTTCGGCGCGGGTCAGAAGCTGGCAGGGATCGACGCCCGCAGCGACTGCCGCGCCCGCGGGCACGACGACGACACAGAGCGTGAGCGTGACGGCAAGCGCCGCGACGAACTTCGACAGGCAAACGATTCTCATGGTCGGCTCCGTGGCACAGGGAACGGCGCGCACGCCGCGCCTACTGTGCTTAACGGGCCCCCGCGGCCGAACCAGACATCGCGCGGCAGAAATGCCGGCGCGAAGCTAGGGGGTACGCTGCGCCGCCACTTCGGCACGCGCCAGATCGGCGCGCGCATCGGCCTGGTCGGGCGAGACCGCCAGCTGCTTCTCGGCGAACAGGCGCACCGACTCGCGCAGCGGTTCGAGCGCCTCGGTCGCACGTCCCGCAGCGAGCAGCGCACTGCCGAGTGCGGCGGCGGCCGTGGCGCGAACAATCGCCGAGGGATGCGCGTGCAGCCCGTCCACTGATTCATGCGCGAGTTCGATCGCTTCGTCGTGCCGGCCCTGCAACCGACGCAACACGCCGACGCGGCCGGCATGCAGCGCGCGGTCGATCGGTCCCTGTGCCTGCATCGCCGCATCGATGCCTTCCGCACTGCGCTCAGCCTCGTCGAGGCGGCCCAGGCGCACCAGCACCAGCAGGCGCGCCGACCGCGATCGCAATGCGTAAGGGTTGTCGGCGCCGGTGCTGTCGCTGGTGGTCTGGCCGGTGCTCTCGCACAGCAGCCGAATGCTGGTCTCGCAGTGCAGCAAGGCTTCTTCGTCACGGCGTGCCGCCGCGAGCGCCTTGGCGATGGCGGCGTGTGCCAGACCCCGGTTCGAGCCGCCCTCGCCGCCGAGCCGCTCGACGCATGCCAACTGCATTTTGAAGTCATCTACCGCGCCGGCGGCGTCGCCGGTGTCGAGCCGAATGTGGCCGCGAAAGTTGACGATGTTCGCGATCTTCGGGTAGGCCGGGCCGAAGAAGCCGGTCATGTCGGCCAGCACCGAATCGAGCTCGGCCAGCGCGGCGGCGTCTTGCCCTTCGGTGGCCATGCCCATCGCGAGCAGCGTGCGCACCATCAGCGTCGATTCGGTGATGCGGTCGCCGTACAACGCCCTGGCGTGCCCGATCGAACGCCGAGCCGCATCGGCCACGCCCGGGCGCTGCGCCACGCTGAGCGCGCTGGCGAGCGAGGCCCACACGGTCACGGCGTCGAGCGGCCGTGCAGCGGCGCCGGCTCGCGTCAGCACGGCCACGGCCTCCTGCACGCAAGCCAGACCGGCTTCGACCTCGCCCTCTTTCATGCGCGCCTGGCCGAGCCAGCGCAGGCCGTCGAGCAACGCGTGCGTCGCATGCTGCCGCCTCGCCTCGTCGATCGCCGGCACGAGCAACGCGATCGCTTCGCGCGTCTGGTCGAGCTCGACGAGCACGGCACCGCGCACCACCATCGCGGCCACCGTGTGCGGGTGCGCCGCGCCGAGCGCCCGTCGACCGAGTTCGACCGCCTTGCGCGTCACGTCGGCGGCGGCCTCGTGTTGAGCCAGCCCGAGCAGGCCGTCGCCGATCGACGTCATCAGCTCGACGGCGGTCTCGGGCCGGCCGCCGAGCTCGGTCTCGATGCGTGCATGCGCGGCTAGCAGCACGTCGGTGGCGGTGGTGGCCGCACCGGCGCCGGAATCGGTGTTGGCGCCTTGCAAGATCGACAGCGCGAAATCCTTCACCTGCTCCGCGCGCGCCGCGGCGTCGCGGGCTGCCTGCGCTTGGCCGCGCGCCACACGCATCTGCAACAGCGCAACGGCTGCACCTGCGCCGATCGCCACCAGCACCGCCGCCTGCGCCGCCGCGCCGGCCGGCACCGCGATCACGATCGCCACAAAGACCGCGGCCTCCATCTTGTGGCGCCGCACCCAGCGCTCGGTGGGGTACCACCAGCCATCGGGCCGCGCCTTGACGGGCTC
>JANMWQ010000411.1:0-1604 GCA_031394085.1 Rhizobacter sp.
GTGCCGGCGTCGCCATCCGCGCCAACACGGTACGTGCTGCGCAGCGGGACCTCGCAGCCGGCGACGAACATCGCGCGCAGTGCCTCGATCAGCGCATCGAAGGGCAGGTGACGGCGGGTCGTCGCGGCATCTATGTGCAACATGGCTTCAGCCGCATTGCCTCAGGCCGCGACTGCTTCTTCGGCCGGGCGGTTCAGCGTCCAGCGCGTGCACAGGCCCTTGTCGAACACGATGCGCACCTCGGCGCCCGAGTCGTCGGCCCAGGCCCAAATCTCCTGTGATGGTTCGGACGATTCGCTCAGGCGCTTACCCAGGCTCTTCGTCATCTTGACGATCTGCAGCATCGGCAGACCGGTACTCAATTTCGCGTGCAGCATCACCGCGCTCGGTACGTGGCCGACCGGCGACTCCGAGGCGTCGCGCATCACACGCACCGAGCGGTTGAACTGCATCAGCAGCCAGAACACGGTCACGCTTAAAGCCAGCGCCACCCCGGGCGAGCCGTAGCTGAACCAGCCCGCGACCAGCGCCGCGAACGCGAGCCCCCAACCGACGACAGGGTTCATGCGGCGCGCGATTCCGCACCGATGTCTGCGCGCAAATGCGCCGGCAACCGGTTCAGCAAGAAGCGGATCGCCAGAGGCACCAGCACGATGTCGTCGAGCACGCCGATGACCGGGATCACATCGGGGATCAGGTCGATCGGCAAGAACACGTAGAGCACGACGCCGAGCGCGCCGAGCTTGAGCCAGCCGGGCGATTGCGGATGGCGCAGCGCGCGCCACAGCAGGCGGGCGTCGCCCTTGACCAGCGACCACAGCAGCGAGATTCGTTTGAACATGGAGAACTCCGATCGAGTCAGCGGCGCAATAGTGGGACCCGCGATCAACGTGTGGGCACGCGGCGCAATGACAAGCCCGTGCGCGCGCCGCCGTTGTAACGCGAACGAACCCAACCGACGGCAGGCATCACAGCCCGCGCACCAGATCGATCGCCTGCTCGATGCGCTCGACCGCGTGGATCGTCAGCCCTTCGACGGGCTTCTTCGGTGCGTTCGCCTTCGGCACGATCGCGACCGAGAAGCCGAGCTTGGCCGCCTCTTTCAAGCGCTCCTGGCCGCGTGGCGCGGGTCGCACTTCGCCGGCCAGCCCGACCTCGCCGAACGCGATGAAGCCGCGCGGCAGCGCCTTGCCGCGCAGGCTGCTCTGGATCGCGAGCATCACCGCCAGATCGGCCGCCGGTTCGCTGATGCGCACGCCGCCGACGGCGTTGACGAACACGTCCTGATCCGAGGCGCTGACGCCGGCATGACGGTGCAGCACCGCCAGCATCATGGCAAGCCGGTCGCGCTCGATGCCCACGCTCAGCCGCCGCGGTGACGGCCCGCCCGAATCGACCAGCGCCTGGATCTCGACCAGCAGCGGCCGCGTGCCCTCGAGCGTGACCAGCACGCACGAGCCGGCGACCGGGTCGCCGTGCGTCGACAGAAAGATCGCGCTCGGGTTGGCAACGCCGCGCAAGCCCTTCTCGGTCATCGCGAACACGCCGATCTCATTGACCGCGCCGAAGCGGTTCTTGATCGCGCGCACCAGGCGAAAACTCGA
>JANMWQ010000752.1:0-1520 GCA_031394085.1 Rhizobacter sp.
CACGCCGAGCGGCAGCTTCGCCGGTGAGCTGTTCGAAGAAAGCCAGCCGTTGCCCGCCGCCGGCACCAAGCCACCGAGCTTCACCGCCGCGCTCGCCGAGCCGCGCCACCGCGCGCTGCTGGCACTCGACCTGTACGCCACCGTGCTCGTGATCGGCGCGGTCGTGATGTCGCTGGTCTTCGTGCGCCAGTTCGACGCGAGCGCGCCGTGGCGCGACAACCGCTTCTCGCTGATCGGCACCTCGGCGATCCTCGCGGTCGTCGCCGCGTTTTGTTTCCAGGCGGCGGCGCGCTTGTGGGGGCGCTTCAACTTCGAGTCGGTGCTGACCTGGGTCGAGATGGTCGGCACGTACCAGACCTCACGCATCGGCACCGGCAACAATTTCAGCAGCCGGATGAACACCGAGAACGACGTGATCCGCACCGAGGCCATGACGCTGCGCATTTGGCGCGCGCGCATCGAATCGGTCGTGTTCGGCAAAGATGCGAACCGGCAGGTCACCGCGATGTTTTCGACCGAGCAGGAGGCGCTCGCGCTCAGCGCCGACCTGACGAATTTCGCGCGCAGCCAGAGCGTGCTGGTCGCGCCGAACAGCCGCGAAGACCAAGCCCGCATCGCCGCGCTCAATGCCGGCGAGAGCGCGATGCTGCCGGCTGCCGATGCCGCGGGTGCCGCGGCGCAAGTGCAACAGCATCTGCAGGCCGCGGCCGCGATCGCATCGTCCGGCGGCGTGGCGGCTGCGCCGAGCACGAAGCGCTTTTGCAGCGCCTGCGGCAGCGCCGCACCGGCCGGCGCGCGCTTTTGTGCGAACTGCGCGGCGCCGCTGGCCGCCTGAAGTCGGCTCAGCGTCGACGGGCTGCTACAGCACCACGAGGGACGCCGGCCGCGCCTCGCGCACCACGCGTGACGGCATCGTGCCGTCGAAGGTCGCGAAGCGAAGTTCGTTGGCCGTGGCCAGCCCGAGCAGATAGGCATCGGTCACCTGCCGATGACCGAGCAGTTGGTCGGTGTCGAAGTGCTGCGGGTCGAGCAGGCTCAGGTCGCCGGGCACGAAAGCGTGCGCCGCGGTCTCGGTCGCTTCACGCAGACGCTGTGCCACCCGCGCAGCCGGCAATGCGTTCGGGTAGCCCGGCTGCGACATGATGCGAATGCAGCCGTTCTGGGTGATCGCGCACGAGGCCCAACCACCGCCGATGTTTTCATCGAGCCACGCCGCGGCGCGCGCGTGGTGGATGTGGTCGATGTCGAGCAGCGCGATCAGCACGTTGACATCCAGCAAGGCGCGCTTGGGTCGAGAGACGCGGTAGGCGGCACGCGGCTCGCGTGCCTGAACCACCTTCGGCGCACGAGGCCGCGACATCGCATTCATTCAGTATTCACCCTCGTCGCGCAACTTGTCGACAAGCGCATTGGTGACGACGCCGCCACGCGAGGCGAACGGCCGAAAGCCGTGCGCCGCCGCCGTCGTTCGCGCCGATGGCGCGCGCGTTGCGGCCGCTTGCGTCAACGCGCTGCGCGCC